>CAZNNJ010000012.1:0-4403 GCA_964574305.1 uncultured Rhodospirillales bacterium
CGCGCCGGTGACCGTTTGCCCCACGGCAATCGCGGGCACCGGGCCGTTGCAGCCCGGCGGGCAGCGGCCGGTGTGACGCACGACGGGTTTGATCCCCGTCGACAGCGCCAGGGAGAAATGGCCGGTTTGGCGAATCGGCGTGCTGGTGGTGTTGACGAGAATCTCGTACGGGCCGGCTCCAGGGAAGTTGAGCGAGATGCGCGCGCCGCACGCCGGACCGCCGCTGATATTCACGACCGAGGTGTCCAGGCCGTGCAGGATCAGGGCGGGGCGGAAGGACCGGAGGTGCCAGGCCGCCCGCAGCCCGGACCTGGTCGAGGACCAGGTACGATACCTGTTCCTCGGCATGAACAACGGCGGGCTGATCCCGGCGGCGGCCGACCTCAACGGGGCCCGCCGCTTGGGTGACTGCAGGGGCAAGACGGTGCTGCTGCTGGCGCTGCGGCGCGAGCTGGGCATCAAGGCAGAGCCGGCGCTGGTCGACCCCATTCCCGGCGACGATCTGGACGTCCGCCCGCCGATGGTGACGGCCTTCGACCATGTGATCGTGCGGGCCGAAATCGGCGGCAAGGTCTATTGGATGGACGGCACCCGATCCGGTGACCGCTCTCTCGACGATCTGCCGGTGCCCAATTATCACTGGGCGCTGCCGGTCAGGACCGCCGGCGCGGTGCTGGAGAAGCTGTCGCCGACGCCGTTCGAAACGCCGGAGGAGGTGACGCATCTGGCGCTCGACGCCTCCGCCGGCCTCGACAAGCCGGCGCCGGCCCATGCCGAATATGTTCTTCGCGGGGATGCCGCGATCGCCTACAGCGAAAAGCTGGCCGATATGGACCCGGACGAGGCCGAATCCTATCTGCGCGACTATTGGCGCAAGGAATACGATTGGATCGACATCGCCAAGGTCGACGCCGTCTATGACGAGAAAACCGGGGAAGAGCGGGTCACCATGGACGGCACCGCCCGGATGCCGTGGAAGGGCGACGGCGGCACACTGGGCCGCCACTACGAGGCCGACGGGGCGGTGCTGGGCTGGAAACCCAATTATCGCCGCGACCCGGGGCCCGGCGAGGACGCGCCCTTCTCGTCGCGCTTTCCCTATTACGCCAAGATGACCGAGACGATCCTGCTGCCCGAGGGCGGCAAGGGCTTCGCCATTGAGGGCGACGAGGTCGACCGCAAGATCGGCGCCTGGGAATTCAAGCGCACGGCCAGGATCAAGGGCGCCACCTTCACCATGGAGGCGGCGACCCGCACGATAAAGCCCGAATTTCCCGCCGCTGACATCAAGACCGTCTCGACCGACCTGCGCGCCATGTCCGACCAGACCATCTATCTGCGCGCGCCCAGGGTGGCCGGGGACGGCGGCGGCGTCGACCTGGCCGCCGCCAGGACCAACGCCGCCTGCCAGCCCGACCTGCCGCCGATCAAGCCGGTCAGCGGCAAGCTCGACACCCAGCCGGCCGTCCCGGGGGCGAAACCGTGATGGTGAAACGTCAATTCAGCATGTAAAGGCGATGTCATAAGGCCGATTTCTCTATAACATGTAGAAAAACATCGGACCTTTCGCGAGTGATCGACATGCGTGGACTGTTTGCCGGGTTGGCGCTCTTGCTGTCGGGAGGGATGGCGCAGGCCGCTGATCAGCCCGTCTACGCACCGCCCGCCGCCTGGGTAAAACCGCACGAACCCGCCAAGCCGCTCGTGCCGGACAGCACGACGCCGGCGCGTGTCGTGCTGGCAGATTTGCAGGTCCATTTCGACGGCTCCGCCCGCGAGACCTATGTGGAGACCGTCACCAAGGTTCAGACGCCGCAGGGGTTGTCGGCCATCGGGAATCTGACGCTTGCCTGGAGACCCGACACCGATACGCTGACGATCCACAAGCTGCATATCATTCGCGGCGACGCGGTGATCGATCTTCTGGCGAACGGTCGTACCTTCACCGTGCTCCGGCGCGAGAACAATCTCGAAATGGCGATGCTGGACGGTGCGTTGACCGCCGTCATCCAGCCTGAGGGCTTGCAGGTCGGCGACATGGTCGATCTTGCCGTCACGACCAGGCGGGCCGATCCGGTTCTTCAAGGCCATGCCGAATCCCTGGCCGGAAATCTCGTCGTGAATCCGGTCGATAACCTGACCGTGCGGGAGGCTTGGCCGAAATCGAAGACGTTGCGCTTCCGCCAGACCGAGGGGCTTGCTCAGGCAAAGACCGCGTCCACGGCCGACGGCGGCGAATTCGTATTCGCGATGAGCAAGGCCCAGCCGCCCAAGGCGCCGAAAGGCGCCCCGCCGCGCTATTTCGAGCTGGGCGAGATCGAGGGCACCGACTTCAACTCCTGGGCCGAGGTATCGGCGCTGATGGCGCCGCTGTTCGAGAAGGCCAGCACGCTTGCCGCCGATTCTCCGCTCAAGGCGGAGGCGGCGAAGATCAAAGCCGCGTCGGGCGACCCAAAGGTCCGCGCCATGATGGCGCTCAAGCTCGTCCAGGACCAGGTCCGCTATTTCTTCCTCGGCATGAACAACGGCGGCTACGTTCCCGCCGAAGCCGACCAGACCTGGTCACGGCGGTTCGGCGACTGCAAGGGCAAGACCGCGCTTCTGGTCGCGCTGCTCCATGAGCTCGGCATCGAGGCCGAGCCGGCCCTGGCCAGCATCCTCCACGGCGACGGGCTGGATGAGCGGCTGCCGATGCTGGAGATATTCGACCATGTGCTGGTGCGCGCGGTGATCGGCGGCAAGGTTTATTGGCTGGACGGCACGCGGCAGGGCGACCGCACGCTCGACGACCTGCCGGTCCCCGGCTTCCATTGGCTGCTGCCGGTCCAGAAGAGCGGCGCGGAACTGGTCAAGCTCACTGTCCCGATGCCGGAAAAGCCGCTGATCGCGACTGATATCGAGATCGATGCCTCGAACGGCATCTATGTGACTGTCCCGGTGCATGCCACGGCAATCTTCCGGGCCGATCCGGGCATCGTCCTGAACCTGCAGCTGAAAAGCGCCACGCCGGAAAATCTGGACAAGGGCCTGCGTGATTATTGGAAGAAGGAGCTCGACTGGGTCGACATCGCCAAGGTCGCCGCGTCCTACGACGACAAGACCGGCGAAGAGCGCATGACCATGGAAGGCACGGGCAAGATGGAATGGAAAAACTATCTTGGGGGCGCCGGCCGGGAATATCAGATCGACGGCAGCAAGCTGGGGTGGAGGGCGGACTTCGACCGCGAGCCCGGCGCGCGGCAGGATGCGCCGTTCATGGTTTCAGTTCCGTTTTTCAGTGAGATGAAAGAGACGATCAGGCTGCCCCCGGGCGGCATCGGCTTCACCGTCGACTCGACCGATACCGCCAAGGCCGCCGCGGGTATCGCATTCGAGCGCGTGACCAGGATCGAAAACGGCGTGCTGACGATGACTGCCAGCGCCAAGGCCCTGGTTCCGGAGTTTCCCGCCGCGGCAGCCGCTCAAGCGAAGGCGGATTTGCGCGCCATGTCCGACGTCGCGGTCTATCTCCACGCTCCGCTTTTCGTGCCGAGCACCGATATCTTCATGCAGCTTCCGGACAAGGTGGGCAATCTGATCGAGTCCTGCCGCTCCAAGGTGCTATCCGGGAAGAATGACGCCGCCCTTGCCGATTGCCAGGCCGCCCTGAAGGCCGATCCGGATTCCGACGATGCGAAACAGGCCCGCGGATTCGTCTATCTCCAGACCCGCCGCTTCGAAGCAGCCATGGCCGATTATCGCGACGTGTTGAAACGTCGGCCGAACAGCCCCACGGCGCACTTCGGCCTTGGCCAAGCCGAGTTGAAGAGCGGCGCCGCCGGAAGCGGGCAGGCCGAGCTGGCGGCGGCGCGCGCCAAGAACCCGAACATCGATGCCGAATTCTATGCCGGTTTGCCTGCTCCTAAAGGAGGCGCCTCAACCGGCTTCCAACCGTCGACCTCGGAGGATTTCATAAAGGTCGGCCGAGGCTTGGCATCGAGAAACGCCAGTGATTTGGCTATCACCAGTTTCAACACCGCGCTGAAGCTCGATCCGAAGTCGGCGGTGGCCTATGCCAGCCGCGGCTTCGCGTTCCTGCGCGTGAACCAGGTCGATCAGGCGGCCGCGGATTTCGATCAAGCGCACAAGCTCGACCCGAAAGAGGTTGCGGCGTTTGAGGGGCCGGTCATCGGTATAGCGCGTGCGCTCGAGGCCATATTCTCGTCCCCGCCATGCCACGAACTGCCACATGCCGGCGGCGTCCTTCCTGGAAATCGCCCGCGGCAGGAAACCCGATTCCGCCTGCGCCAGGTGGATCAGTTCCTGGGGCACCCCTTCCTCGTCGAGGATCCTTTGAATCAGCGGCCGGTATCGACCGGCCCGCCGCAGGCCCGCAATCAGAGTGTTCCGCCCCAGCCGGCCGG
>CAZNNJ010000012.1:4413-22065 GCA_964574305.1 uncultured Rhodospirillales bacterium
CAAGCGCTCAAGCTCGACCCGAAGGAGGTTGAGGCGCTTGCAGGGCAGGGCGTCCTTGCCCAATTGAAGGAAGATCCGGCGGCCGCGGTTGCGTCATTCACACATGTACTGGAGCTCAAGCCGGATGAGGCGGACGCGCGTATCCGTCGCGCTGAAGCGTTGGCTCAGCTTCATCGCTACGAGGATGCGCTGAAGGACATGGACGCGGTGCTTGGGAAAGTGCCGGGCAATCCGATATGGCTCAATTACCGCTGCTGGTATCGGGCCATCGCGGGCAAGGAGCTTGCCATCGCCTTGGCCGACTGCGATGCGTCGCTCAAGATCAAGGAAATGCCTGCCTCACGCGATAGTCGCGGGCTGGTTAATCTGCGCCTGGGTAAATTCGATGCCGCCGTTGCCGACTACGACAAGGCGCTCGCCGAGAAGCCAGACGAGGCTTCGTCGCTCTACGGGCGCGGGATTGCTAAGATCAAGAAGGGTGTAGCCAGCGACGGGAAGGCTGACATCACCGCGGCGCTCGCGATCGATCCGAAAATCGAGAAAGACTTTGCGTCCTACGGGGTGACGCCATGACCAATCGTCTATCCAATCTCACCATCCTGGTTCCCGAAAGCCGGCAGCTGGACCTGTTTGCCGGCATGCTGGAGGGGGAGGGGGCGGCGACCGTGCGGTGCCCGCTGGTCGCGATATTGGATGTGGAGGACCCCGCCCCGGTCGAGGTGTGGCTCAAGCGCCTCGTCACGGGCGGGTTCGACGACGTGGTGCTGATGACCGGCGAGGGGCTGCGCCGGCTGATGGGTGTCGCCGAGCGTACCGGGATGAAGGAGGCGGCGGTCGACGCCATCGGCCGGGTGCGTACCGTTATTCGCGGCCCGAAGCCGGCCAAGGCGCTGCGCGAGCTGGGTCTTGTGCCCGGCATCAGCGCCGAGGCGCCGACCAGCGAGGGCGTGATCCGGACCCTCCAGGGGCTCGATCTGAAGGGCCACCGCGTGGGCGTGCAGCTTTATCCCGGCAACCCCAACGCGCCGCTGCTCGACGCTTTGGCGGCGGCGGGCGCGACGGCCGAGACCATCGTGCCCTACCGCTATGCCTCGGACTCGGAGACCGACAAGGTTGCGGATGCGATCCGGGCGCTGGCCTTGGGCGGGATCGATTTCATTGCCTTCACCTCGACACCCCAGCTCGACCGCCTGGTCAAGGTGGCGGAGGAGCGGGGGCTCGAGGCCGAGCTGAAACAGGGGCTTAAGCGCACCCGGATCGCCGTCGCCGGCCCTGTCGTCGGCAAGATGCTTGAGGATATGGGCCTCACCATCGCGGCGATGCCGGAGAGCAACTTCCACATGAAGCCGCTGGTCAACGCGATGATCCGCGCCGTGGGGCGCGGTTAGTTCAGGCCCAGCAGCTCGACATCGAAGATCAGCATGGCGTTCGGCGGAATGGCCCCGCCGGCGCCGCGCGCGCCATAGCCCAGCTCCGGCTTCAGAATCAGCGTGCGCTTGCCGCCGATCCGCATGCCCTTCACGCCCTCGTCCCAGCCGGCGATGACGCGCCGGGCGCCCAGCGGGAACCTGAACGGCTCGCCGCGATCGACCGAGCTGTCGAATTTCTTGCCCTTGACCCGGTTGTTGTAGAGCCAGCCGGTATAATGGACGGTCACCGTCTCCCCGCCCTTGGCCTCGGCCCCGTCGCCGACGACCTCGTCGATATATTGCAGCCCGCTGGCCGTGGTGATGATCTCTGACAGGATAAGTCTCCCGGTGGATAAGAGCGATCGGTCTGCTTAGCAGGTCATGTGTAGGGTGGGAAAGCGCAGCGTATCCCACCAGCCGTGCGGATCGCGGCATCCTGTGCCAGCGGAAAGACCGATTGGTGGGATACGCTGCGCTTTCCCACCCTACGTTTGAAGGCTTCAGCTCTTCGGCTCTTTCCCCGCCGGCGTCACCGGGATGGCGGTCGGGATGCTGCTGCTGGCGGCCGGCGCCGCGCCCTGGGCCGGGGCGTCCTTCAGCAGGTTCGTGTCGATCGGCAGTTCGCGGATGCGCTTGCCGGTGGCGGCGAAAATGGCGTTGCACAGCGCCGGGGCGATCACCGGAACGGCGGGGTCGCCGGCGCCGGTCGAGGGCTGGCCGGACGGCACGACATGGATGTGCATCTCCGGCGTCAGGCTGGCGCGGGCCAGATCGCAGGCGTCGAAATTGCCCTCGACGACCGCGCCGTTCTTGACGGTGACCCCGCCATAGAGCGCCAGGCTGAGCCCATACATGATGGAATCCTCCATCAGAGCCTTGACCCGGTCGGGGTTGATGACGCTGCCGCAATCGATCACCAGGTCGACGCGCGGCACGCTGATCGACCCGTCCTCGGCCACCGTCACCAGGATCACCGCCGCGGCATAGCTGACGTAACTGCGATGGACCGCGATTCCCCGGCCCTGGCGGGGCAGCACCGGCTCGCCCCAGGCCCCGCGCTCCATGGCGAATTGCAGCACGTTCTGCAGCCGCCCGATATCCAGCGGGTAGTCCTCGATCAGGGTGCTGTAATTGGTGTAGTCGACCCCCAGCGCCTTCATGTCGATCTTCTTCGGTCCGGCATAATAGCTGAACAGGAAGTTCGCCGGGTCCTTCTGCGCGGCGGTCGCCAGCTCGTCCATGAAGCAGCAGATGGCGAAGGCGTGGAAGACGCTGAGGCCCCCGCGATGCGGGCCCAGCCTTACATGCGCCGGCGCGGCGCCCACCTCAAGCTTCACGTTCGGGATGGCATAGGGCATGTCGACGAAGCCCTGCGACAGCTGCCCCGCATCCGGCAGCACCTGGTCGGCGCGGAAGGTCGAGCCCAGCGACGGGAACACGGTGCGGTGGCGCCAGGCGATCGGCACGCCGTTCTTGTCCAGCCCGCCGTCCAGCCGCTGGAGGCTGATCGGCTGGTAATAGCCGTGGCGGATATCGTCCTCGCGGGTCCAGACCAGCTTGACCTTGCCGTTCAGGTTCCTGGCCAGCCACGCCGCCTCGCAGACGAAGTCGTGCGCCGCCTTGCGGCCCAACCCATTGCCGAGGAAGGTCGGCCGCACGACCACCTGCGCCTCCTTCATCTCCAGATACTGGGCGACGACCTGGCGGGCCTGCTGCGGGCTTTGGGTCGGCGCCAGGACCGCCACGCTGCCATTCTCGAAGGCGGCGACCGCGACCGGCGGCTCGATCGTCAGATGCGGCTGGTACGGAACGAAATATTCGCTGGCCAGCCGTGTCGCCGCGCCGGCATAGGCGCTTTCGAAATTGCCGGCGGTGCGGACCACGCGGCCGGCGCGCCGCGCCGTCGCCTCCATCTCCACGCGGTAGGCCTTGCTGTCGTGGCTGGCGTGCGGGCCCAGGTCCCACTCGATCTTCAGCTTCCGGCGGCCCTCGATGGCGGCCCAGCTGTTGCTCGCGATGACCGCGATGCCGCCCACCGGCAGGTGCCCGGTCGGCATCGGCGCCGCCGGGATCTCGACCACCTTCTCGACGCCCCTGACCGCCATCGCCTCGGCCGGGTCGAAGCTCTTCGCCTTGCCGCCCCAGACCGGACAGCGCTCGATCGAGGCATATTTCATGCCCGGCAGCGCGATGTCGGCGCCGAACGGCGTCTTGCCGTGGATCATCGCCATCAGGTCGATCGACGCGACGGCATGGCCGATATAGCGGCGGGAGCTGAAATCCTGCAGCCGCAGCTTCTCAGGATTGGGTACCGGCAGGTTCATCGCCGTCTTGACCAGCGCCGAATAGGGCAGCACGCGCGCGGTCGGGACGTGGATCACCTCATGGTCGACGGCGCGGCAGTCGGCGATCAGCGCGCGCCAGGTCTGCGCCGCCGCCGCCTCCAGCATCTGCCGGACCGAGGCGGCGGCAATGCGCAGCACCCGCTCATAGATCATGACGCTGCGCGAGGCGTCGGTGATCTGGTCGCCGTATTTGGGGTCGCCGTCGGCCTGCCGGACCGAAATCCGGGGCCAGCTTGCCGCCAGCTCGTCCGCCATGATCATGGCGAAGGTGGTGCGGATGCCCTGGCCCATCTCGGAGCGGTTGACGGTGAGCGTCACCGCCCCGTCGGGCGCGACCGCGACGAAGACGTTGGGCGAAAGCTGCCCCGGCTCGAACCCGTCGGGGGGCGGTTTCGCCGGCTGCTCGACAGCGCCCACGTCCGGCGGCAAATACGCACCGACTACCAGCCCGGCCCCGGCGGCCTTCAGAAGCCTGCGCCGCGATAAATTGACGAGACGGATCAACGCTCGACCCCGGCCGCCTGCCGGATCGCCGC
Source organism: uncultured Rhodospirillales bacterium (assembly GCA_964574305.1). GTDB lineage: Bacteria > Pseudomonadota > Alphaproteobacteria > BOG-932 > Roseiterribacteraceae > BOG-932. Next base: position 8,704 of record CAZNNJ010000012.1, read on the forward strand.
GATGATGCGGGAATAGGTGCCGCAGCGGCAGATATTGCCGGCCATCGCATCGACGATCTCACCGTCCTCGATGTCGGCCTTCTGCTTGATCAGCGCCGCCGCCTGCATGATCTGGCCGGGGATGCAGAAGCCGCAGGCCGGCACGTTCAGCTGGGCGAAGGCCTTGATCAGCGGGTGGCCGTCGGGAATGCCCTCGATCGTGGTGATGTCCTTGGCAGCGGCCTCGCCCACCGTGACCTTGCAGGCGCGCACCGGCTTGCCGGCGACATGCACCGTGCAGGCGCCGCAGGCGCCGATGCCGCAGCCGTACTTGGTCCCGGTCAGCCCGGCGAGGTCGCGTATGGCCCACAGCAGCGGCATGCCGGGGTCGGCGTCGACCGAATGCTCCTTGCCATTGATGTTCAGCACCGGCATGCGCGCACCTTACCCATGCCGGACATTATCGCAAATACCATCTATTGCTTCGAAAAGTTCGATTCAGCAGCACCGGCCCGCGCCGCGCCCTTCATAGCGCCGGGCAGTGCGCTCGGCGACGAATTCCGCCCGGGTCATCACCGGCCTGCCGGGATGATGGGCGCGAACATGGGCGGCATAGCGCTCATAATCGGGCAGGCCGATCATCAGGCGCGCCGTCTCGCATATGCGTTGCCATAACAGCCTAAGCATGGCCCACCTTGAAACCCTCCAGCCCGAATTCGCGCGCCGTCCCCACCGGGCTGCGCACCGCTTTCAGGATCGAGCGGACGCCGAAGATCGCCGTCGCCACCACCACACCCATGAAAATCGCGCACATCGTGGCATCGATACGATCGTTCATGACGATCTGGTTCATCTGCGCCATGTCCTTGGCCGGGGCCAGCACCTGGCCGGCCGCGGCGGCATCGGCAAATTTGCGGGCGTGGGCCAGGAAACCGATCGCCGGATTGGCGTGGAACAGCTTCTGCCAGCCGGCGGTCAGCGTGCAGACCAGCAGCCAGACGGTGGGCGCGCCGGTGATCCAGGCATAGCGCTCGCGCTTCATCTTGCACAGCACGACGGTGGCCAAGGTGAGGGCCAGCGCCGCCAGCATCTGGTTGGAGATGCCGAACAGCGGCCACAGCGTGTTGATGCCGCCCAGCGGGTCGACCACCCCCTGATAGAGGATCGAGCCCCAGCCGCCGACGGTCAGCGCGGTCGCCAGGATGTTGCCGGCCCAGTTGCCGGTGTTGCGGAAGGCCGGCACGGCGGTGCCGATCAGGTCCTGGATCAGGAAGCGGGCGACGCGGGTGCCGGCATCGATCGTGGTCAGGATGAACAGCGCCTCGAACAGGATGCCGAAATGGTACCAATAGGCCAGCATGCCCCTGCCGCCGACCGCGGAGGCCAGGATGTTGGCGAGGCCGACGGCAAAGGTCGGCGCGCCGCCCGAGCGCGACAGCAGGGTCGTCTCGCCCATATCGTGCGCCGCGGCGCTCAGCGTGTCGCCGTCCACACCGAAGCCCAGGCCCGAGATCACCTGGGCGGCATGGTCTGCGGTGGTGCCGATCAGCGCCGCCGGGCTGTTCATCGCGAAATAGAGGCCGGGATCGATGATGCTGGCGGCGATCATCGCCATGATCGCGACCGCCGATTCGGTCAGCATCCCGCCATAGCCGATGAAGCGGGCCTGAGGCTCGCGCTCGAGCATCTTGGGCGTGGTGCCCGAGCTGACCAAAGAATGGAAGCCCGACACCGCCCCGCAGGCGATGGTGATGAACAGGAACGGGAACAGGTTGCCTGAGAAGACCGGTCCGGTGCCGTCGATGAAGCGGGTCACCGCCGGCATCCGCATGTCCGGCATCATGACGAGGATGCCCAGCGCCAGCGCGACGATGGTGCCGATCTTGAGGAACGTCGACAGGTAGTCGCGCGGCGCCAGCAGCAGCCACACCGGCAGCACCGCGGCGACGAAGCCGTAGGCCATCATCATCAGCGCCAGCGTTTCGCCCTTGAAGGTGAACATTGCGGCCAGCGCCGGCGTCTCGGCCACGGTGCGGCCGTAGACGATGGCGAGGAACAGCAGCACCACCCCGATCAGCGACATCTCGCCGACCCGCCCCGGCCTTATATAGCGGCCGTAAAGCCCCATCAGCAGGGCGATCGGCAATGTGGCGAAGACGGTGAAGCAGCCCCACGGGCTGCCGGCCAGCGCCTTGACCACCACCAGCCCGACGACCGCCATCAGGATGATCATGATCAGCGCGATGCCGATCGAGGCGACGTAGCCGGCTGCCGGCCCCATCTCCATGCGGATGATGTCGCCCAGCGACCGCCCGTCGCGGCGGACCGACAGGCCCAGTATGACGAAATCCTGCACCGCGCCGGCCAGCACCGCGCCGGCCAGGATCCAGATCGTGCCCGGCAGGTATCCCATCTGCGCCGCCAGCACCGGCCCGACCAGCGGCCCGGCCCCGGCGATGGCGGCGAAATGGTGGCCGAACAGCACGAACCGGTTGGTCGGCACATAGTCCAGCCCATCCTCGTTCCGCACCGCCGGCGTCACCCGCGCCGGGTCCAGCTCCAGCACCTTCGTGGCGATGAAGCGGCTGTAGAAGCGATAGCCGACGGCATAGGCGCACAGCGCCGCCGTCACCATCCAGGCCGCATTGACCGGCTCGCCGCGCTGGGTCGCCAGCACCGCGAACGCCACCGCCCCCAGGGCCGCGACGCCAGCCCAGCCGATTTTGCTCACATACGTCACTGCTTCCCCCGAAGACTGTATCTTCGTGTCTTAGCCGATTTGCGCGGGCACGTCATAGCGGGATGCGTGAGGGCGGGGGACATTCGAATTTTCCCGACAGACGGCCAAGACTGTACAGACCCATCCCGGTGAGGGTAACTCTCGGCGACACAGTTCAGGCTGACCGTGATTGACTTTGCAGACGAAGCGCAGCCCTAAGGCGACAACCAAACGCGGCGCGGTGCGTCCCGGCGGCCGGACGGAACGCGTCCGCATGGCGGTTGTCGGCGCGGTGCTCGAGCGGCTTCAGGCCGGCGACCAGACCCTCAATTTTCAGGATATCGCCAAGGCTTCCGGTGTCCATGTCGCGACGATCTATGCAAGATGGCCGGATCGCGCCGCGCTTGTGATGGCCGCGTACGAACAGCATGTCCGCAAGCTCGACATGGTGTTCACCGGCGACTGGGAGGCGGATCTCCGGCGACTGGCGGTCGCGCTGCGCGACTTCCTGAACGACCCGGTCGAAATCACCGCGAACAAGCTGCTCATCAACGCCGGAGACGACTCCTATACCGAGCAGATGAGGGTCCGCTTCACGCAGGTGGTCGCCGATCTCGCCCAGCCGCTGAAGCAGGCGCAGCGCGACGGCAAAATCCGGAGCGACGCCGACCCGGCCCTCATCGTCGAGATGCTGATCGCTGAGATTCTCACCATCACGATGTTCACCCGCATCGTTCTCGACGATGCCTATCTCGCGCGGATCGCCGATCATCTGATCCACGCCTGCCGCGCTTAGCGGCACCCCGAACCAGCCCTCCATCCCCTGCGTCTGATGACCTTCGCCGAGCTGGCGAGGTGAAGCCGCGTCTCTGCGTTTTCCCCTTGACCGACGGCGCCGCGGTGTGAGAAGCCTAAACACGAAAATATTCGTGTTAAAGAAGAGGGAGCAAGCGGATGGTTAGACTGGTGGCGGCTTTGGTCATGGCGGGTGCGTTATGTCCGTTGTGCATTGCGCAGCGTGCGGCGGCGCAGCAGCCGGTCGCCGGAGGCAGTTCCGAAATGACGGAAATCGTGGTGACGGCGCGGCGGCGGGAGGAAAAGCTGCAATCCGTGCCGATCGCGGTGACGGCGCTCTCGGCCAAGGCGCTGGACCGCCAGCATATCGAGAACACCACCGACCTTGCCTATATCGTCCCGTCGCTGACGGCCTACAGCGACACCGGCCGCGACGAGCAGTATTTCACGATGCGCGGCATCACCAATCAGCCGGGCGGGCCGGGTGTCGTCGCCTATTTCAATGAGGTTCCGGACCTGAACGCGCCGCAGTTCGGCGGTTCCGGCGCCACCGGCGGCGCGGCTGGTCCTGGCCGGTTCTTCGACCTGGACAACGTCCAGGTGCTGAAAGGGCCGCAGGGCACGCTGTTCGGCAAGAACACGATCGGCGGCGCCATCCTGATCTATCCGAAGAAGCCGACCGACGATTACGGCGGCTACGCCCAGGCGACGTTCGGAAACTATGCCGATATCGAGCTGGAAGGCGCGGTCAATATGCCTGTGGTGCCGGAAAAGCTGCTGCTGCGCATCGGCGGCCAGCGTGCACAGCGCGACGGCTTCACCACCGACATCCGGAACGGCAAGGACCTGGACAATCGCGACTATTGGGTCGGCCGGCTTTCCGCGATCCTGCGGCCGGCGGACTGGCTGGAGAACTATCTGGTCGTCGACGACATTTATTCCCACACCAACGGCAGCTCGTTCATCCTGCGCGGCTATGATCCGTGCTTCGCCTTCGCGCCCGGCGTGACGCTTGGGCCGTGCGGCGCGAATTTCCCGATCGTGCCCAACCTGGCCCACTTCTTCCGGCTGCAAAACCGGCTCGGCCCGCGCTACGTCACCGGCGAATTCGCCGGCAGCACTGTCGGGCCGCTCGACAAGATCGCCCATTGGTCGGTCGCCGACATCGCCACCTGGGATATCGACGAGAACCTGACGCTGAAGAACATCTTCGGCTATCACAACTACAAGCAGCTCTTCCGCCTGTCGGAATCGCCGTTCGGCGATCTCGACTATGCCCAGCCGAACGGATGGTCCTGGAACCTGGAGGCCTATACCGAGGAGCTGCAGTTGCAGGGCAAGGCCTTGGGCGGCGGCCTGATCTGGCAGGCTGGATTCTACGGCAGCTATGACCATACCGACGGCGCCTCGCAGTCGACCGTGGTGTTCTTCGACCCGACGGCCCCGATCCTGGGCGAGAACAGGCTGGCGAACCGCAGCCTCGCGGTCTATGCCCAGGCGACCTACGACCTTGGCGGAGTCTATGCGCCGCTGGACGGCCTCAAGCTCACCGCAGGCTATCGCTATAACTGGGACTATCGTTCCGTCGGCGCCAGCAGCGTCACCGCCGGGGCCTGCACCCCCGGCTATGCCGAGACCGCGGCGGGCGTATCGCCCTTTTGCTTCCAGTCGGGCGGAGCGCGGTTCCAGGCGCCGAACTGGACGCTCGGGCTGGACTATCAGGTCACGCCCGACACGCTGCTCTATGTCACCGGCCGCCGCGGCTACATCACCGGCGGCATCAATGCGGAAAACCTGGTTCCCGGCACGCAGAGCTATCAACCCGAGGTGCTGGACGATGTCGAGATCGGGGTGAAGTCGGACTGGCGCCTGGGCGCCGCCCGGTTGCGCACCAACCTCGATGCCTTCCGCAGTTATTTCAAGGCGGTGCAGAACGCCAGCTACTTCACCACGCCGGGCGGCATCCCGATCACGATCGTCGAGAATAACGGCAAGGTGACGATCACCGGCATCGAGCTCGAAGCTTCGGTAACGCCCAATCTGTGGGACGGGTTCGAGCTGACCGGCAACTATGCCTACACCTATGCACATTATAACGAATTCACCGGAATTCTGCCGCCCGGCACCGTGCTCGACCCGTCGATCTCGGCGGTGCCGCTGCAGAAGTTCAGCCTTACCGCACGGCAGGCGCTGACCTTCGTTCCGCCGGCGTGGGGCGATGTCAGCGGCCAGATCACCTGGAACTATCAGAGCCACGACAATTTCGGCGGCCTGGTCTACTTCACCACCGGCGCGGTGCAGGCGCCGTATGGGCTGGTGAATCTGCGGCTCGACTGGAACAATGTCGGCGGCTATCCGGTCGACGCCGCGTTCTTCGTCACCAACCTGTTCGACCGGCTGTATCAGGCCGGAAATTTCCCGACCTTGGAAACCCTCGGCTACTACGCCTCCGTCTACGGCGAACCACGGATGTTCGGCGTCCAATTGCGCTATCATTGGTGAGGGGGAACGCCGATATGAGAAGCTTCTTTATCGGAATGCTGCTGGCCGCCGCCGGTTGCGATTCTGCCTGGGCGGAAGATCAGACGTCAGCCTTCGGCCGGCCGGAGCGGCAGGCGACCAGCGCCAAGGGAGAGGCGATCTGGGGTCAGCGCTGCTCGGTCTGCCACGACCATGCCCATGACCGGATCCCGCTCAGGATCGTCATCGAGCGCAAATCGCCGGAGGGAGTCATCGCGGTTCTGACCAACGGCCCGATGCGGCCCATGGCCGAGGGCTTGAGCAAAAGCGGTATCCAGGAGGTCGCGGTCTATCTGACCGGCAAGCCGCTGGGAACGGAGCCCTCGCCGACGGCCAACCTGTGCCAGGCGAAGCCCGGTCCCGTTGCGCCCGGCGCGTCGGACTGGGCGAGTTGGGGCGCCGGTCCCGGCAATGCGCTGATGCAGCCGAACCCCGGCCTTGCCGCCGCCGACGTGCCCAGGCTGAAGCTCAAATGGGCCTTCGCCTATCCCGGCGGCACAGCCGGTGCCGAGCCCGTCGCCGCCGGCGGCCGCCTGTTCCTGGCGACCGGCAGCGGTCTGTTCGCGCTGGATGCGAAGACCGGCTGCACCCACTGGCACAGCGATGCCGGGGCTGGCGCCAAGATAGTGACCGCCGCCGTGACGCCATCGGGCGACAAACATCTGCGCCTCTATTTCGGCAACACCAAGGCCGAGGTGTCGGCTGTCGACGCCGACACCGGCGCAGTGCTGTGGACGCGGAAGGTCGACGATCATCCCAGCGGCCGGGTGACCGGCCCGGTGACCGTTCATGGCGACCGGCTCTATGTTCCGGTGTCGTCGATGGAAGATCCGCTTTCGCACGATCCGGCCTATCCCTGCTGCACCTTCCGCGGCAGCGTGACAGCGCTGGATGCCGGCACCGGCCGGCAGCTCTGGAAAAGCTATACCGTCACGACCCCGCCGCACCCTTTGGGCAAAAAGAGTTCTGCCGGCGCGGAGCTTCAAGGTCCGTCGGGCGGGGCGGTCTACGCGCCGCTGACGATCGACGCCAGGCGCAACGCCGTCTATGCGGCGACCGCTGAATCCTACCAGCACGAACATACCGACGGCGACGACGCGGTCATCGCCTTCGACCTCGATACCGGCGCACGCAAATGGGCGGTCCAGCCGCGGCCGGTCGACAATGCGGCAGCCTGCGCCAACCAGGACGAGGAGGATGGCTGCGACAACCCGGCCTCCCCCCTGTTCGAGTTCGCCGCGCCGGCCGTGCTGGCGACCGCGCCGGACGGACATGACATCCTGATCGCCGGGCAGAAATCCGGCGTGGTCTATGCCTTCGACCCGGATCATGACGGAAAGCTCAAGTGGGAAACCCGGGTCGGGCAGGGCGGCTCGATGGGCGGGGTCGAGATGGGTTTCTCCGTTGCGGGCGGCGTGGCCTATGTCCCGGTCTCCGATTCCGAGGTGAAGTCGCCCCATGTCCCGGGCGGGCTGGCCGCGCTCGATATCGCGGCCGGCAAGGTTCTGTGGCGCACGCCGTCGCCGATGCCGGCCTGCGGCTGGGGCGAATATGAATGCAACCCGGCCCAGGCGGCATCGTCCGCCGCCATCCCTGGCATCGTGTTCTCGGGCTCCTGGGACGGGCATATGCGCGCCTATGCGATGAAGGACGGCGCGATCGTCTGGGACGTCGACACGTCGGGGAGCGTCGAGGCGGTCAACAAGGTCAAGGCCACCGGCGGGGCGATCAGCGGCTATCCGGTGATCGTCGCCGGCGGGATGGTCTATGTCGTCTCCGGCGCCGCTTCGATGACCCACCCCGGCAATGCGCTGCTCGCTTTTTCGGTGGAGGGGAAATGAGACGGTTGCTTCTCGCGGCGGCGCTCACCGCTGCCGGCCTGTCGACTGCGTGGGCGGTCCCGGTCAACAACGGCATGCCGTCGGCGCAGATGGAGTCCCCGCACGGCGCGGCGCTGTTCGCCCAGCATTGCGCGATGTGCCACGAGCATCCCAGCGGCAACATCCCGCCGGTCTTCGTGCTGAACTACAAGTCGCCCGAGCAGATCGTGAACGCATTGACCAATGGCCCGATGCGGCCGATGGCCCAGGGGTTGTCGGCCGACGACATCACGCAGCTGGCGATCCATCTGGCCCATCGCGCGCCGGGCTCGACCCGCGATCCCGATCCGGCGGCCAATCTTTGCAAACAGGCCGCCGGTCCGCTGGCGCCCGGGCAATCCGACTGGAACGGTGTCGACGGGAACATCGCCAATACCCGCTATCAACCGAACCCCGGCATCGCCGCCGCCGATGTGCCGCGGCTCAAGGTCAAATGGGCCTTCGCCTATCCCGGCGGCGCCGCCTACGGCGCGCCGGTTGTCGCCGGCGACAGGCTCTTTGCCGGCAGCGCGACCGGCCAGGTCTTCGCGCTGGACGCCGCGAGCGGCTGCACCCGCTGGAACTGGAAGGCGGACGGCGCGGTGCGGACCGCCGTCAGCATCGCCTTCCCGCCCGGATCGGGCTCGGGCCCGGCGGTCTATTTCGGTGACGAGAAGGGGGCCGTCTATGCGCTGGACGCCGTAACCGGCAAGAAACTGTGGAAGACCCAGGCCGACGATCATCCGCTGGTGCGCATCACCGGCTCGCCGACGGTCTACAAAGACACGCTCTACGTCCCGGTGTCGGCGATGGACGAGGGGGCGGAATGGGACCGCGGCCATCCCTGCTGCACCTTCCGCGGCAGCGTCCTCGCGATCGACGCGGCAACCGGCCATATCCGCTGGAAGACCTACATGATCGCGCGCCCGGCGGTGCCGCTCGGCCGCAACAACGAGGTCGGCACACCCTTGTTCGGTCCCGCTGGCGCCGCGATCTGGGCCGCGCCGACGGTCGATCCGGCGCGCGGCCTGGTCTATGTCGCGACCGGCAACGCCTATAACGAGGCCGAGGAGGGCGACACCAACGCCGTCGTCGCGCTCGACATGGCGACGGGGCAGCGGCGCTGGGCAGTCCAGCCGCGGCCTGACGGCGATCCCTATACGCTGTGCCGGCAATCGTCGCGCGCCGATTGCGCAAAGCCGGCGCCCGAATATCTCGAATTCGGCGACGCGCCCGCGCTGCGCCGCCGCGCCGACGGAACGGACGTGCTCGTCCTCGGCCAGAAGTCCGGCGTGGTCTACGCGCTCGACCCTGATCATGGCGGCAAGCTCCTGTGGCAGACCCGGGTCGGGCAGGGCGGTCCTCTGGGCGGCGTCATGTACGGTCCGGCGCTGGACGGCCGGGCCGCCTATGTCACGGTCGCCGACCGCGACGCCGCCGCGCCGGGCGGGCTGACCGCGCTCGACCTCAAGGACGGCGTGCCGCTCTGGCATATGGCAGCTGCGAAGCCGATCTGCGCCTGGGGGCCGGACGATTGTAGCGCCGCGCAGCCGGGGGCGACGACGGCGATCCCCGGTGTCGCTTTCTCCGGTTCCCTCGACGGGCATATCCGGGCGGTTTCGGCGGCCGACGGCAAGCTGCTGTGGGACTTCGACACGGCGCGGCGGTTCGAGACGGTGAACGGCGCGCCCGCGCACGGCGGCGCGGTAAACGGCTATCCGCAGATGGTTTCTGGCGCCATCCTGTATGTGAATTCGGGGGGCAGTCTGCTGACCCATCCCGGCAACGTGCTCGTCGCATTTTCCGTCGACGGCAAATGATCGGATAGGGGAGGAAACATGAAATCGCTGTTAGGGGGCCAGATGGCGGCGGCCGTGCTGGCCGGATTGTGGTCGGCGGGCGCGCTGGCGGCGCCGAACGAATATGTCGGCACCTGGAAGAAGAACGTAGCCGAATCATTCGGGATGAGCGATCCGTCGGGCCAGGAGACGACGGTCATCCGGCGGCACGACACGGTCCTCGACTATAGCTGGACCGGCACCGGCTCGGACGGCAAGACCGAAACCTTCTCCTATTCGGGGCCCGTCGACGGCAAGGAGCAGACGCTTCCCGGCGGGATGGGGCTGCGCGGCGCGATGATCCCGACGCCGTCCGGCGTGATCGAGGCGAAGCTCTGGGGTCCCGACGGGTCGCTCGAGGACAAGTTCTGCATCCTGTCGGCGCCGGGCAAGCTGACCTGCTTTGCCACCTTCACCGACGGCAAGGGAAAGGTCTCCTTGTTCAAGGAAGTGTTCGACCGGCAATAGCCGCGACGCCGCGGCGGCCTACATCCCCGGCATCGTCTCGAACGCCGTCAGCCCTTCCGGCAGCGGGGCCCAGTGCGGGCGGTCGCGGGTGAAGATGGCGATGCTCGGCTTGAACGCGGAGGCGTCGTCGAGCGAGCCGGCATAGATCGTATGCTGGGTGTCCTTGCCGACGATGCCGCCGAACACCAGGCCGCCGCAGATGGGACAGGAATTGCGCACCGCGTCGCCGCCGCGTGCCGACTTGGAGGTGAATTGCAGGGTCTTGCCGGTGATGCGGAGCTGCTCGGCGCCAAAGCCCATGAACGGGATGAAGCCGGAGCCCGAGGCCCTCTGGCAGTCCTTGCAGAAGCAATAGCCCATCATCGCCGGATCGCCGTCGGCCTCATAGCGCACGGCGCCACACAGGCAGCCGCCAGTGTGCTTCGCCTGGGAAGAGGCGGGCATCGGTCAGATCGGGAAGGAGTAGGTGATGATGAGATCGTCGAGCGCGACGATCAGCTCCTTCAGCCGTAGCTTGTACCTGGCGGTGACGTCCTCCCACTCGCCGCCGGGTGTGCGGGTGCCGATATGCCTGACGCCGTCCTCCAGCGCCGCGAGTTCGCCCTTGAGCTTCTCCAGCTCTGCCTTGCTCCAGTCCACCAAATTCTCAAATCCGGGCTTGGCCGCCATTGCGCCCTCCATCGTTGCCGGTTAGCCAGTATAGCGCCGGTTAATCAGATATGGGCACGGCTGGGCGGATGCGTGCCGGCACGGCGTGAAAAAAAGTCGGGCGCCGCCGTCCGTCCGGCGGCGGATTCCCTCTTTTCGAGAATTGCTTTAGGTTCCAGCGATGCGTGAGATCGGTTCAGGTTTTTGGCAGGCGATCGTGCGGACGGGTTCGAACCCGGCCGAGCCGTTCGCCGATTTTCTCGAGGACGGCGCGCTCGGCGTCTCGCTGTTCGAGATGCCCGATCCCAAGACCGGTGCGGCCGGCTGGACGGTGACCGCGCTCTATAGGGCCGAGCCGGACGCGGTGGCGCTGGGGACAGGGCTGGCGCTGGTCGCGGCCGCCTATGGCCTGCCCGAGCCGCCGCTCGAGATCGTGCCCTTGCCGCCGGCCGACTGGCTGGCCGAGGCCTATGCCGGCTTTCCGGCACGGCGGATCGGCCGCTTCTATGTCCACGGCTCGCATATGGAACCGCCCAAGGGCGGGGCCCTGCCGCTGATGATCGATGCCGCCACCGCCTTCGGCTCGGGCGAGCATGCGACGACCGAGGGCTGCCTGCTGGCGATCGGCGATGTGGCGAAGAGCGGCCGGCCGGTCCGCCGGGTGCTCGATATGGGCACCGGCTCCGGCATCCTCTCGATCGGGCTGGCCAAGCTGGTGCCGACCGCACGGGTCTTCGCCGTCGATATCGACGCGGAATCCGCCCGCGTGGCGGCGCTGAACGCCAGGCTGAACGGCGTGGCGTCCCGGGTGCGCGCGGTCCAGGGCAACGGCTATGCGAGCCCCCTTGCGGCGCGCGGCCCGAGGTTCGATGTGATAATTGCCAATATCCTGGCGCGCCCGCTGATCCGCATGGCGCCGTCGCTGAAGCAGAGGCTCAAGCCCGGCGGCACGGCGATCCTGTCCGGCCTTCTGCGGCGGCAGGCGGCTTCGGTGCTCGCCGCGCATGAGGCGATGGGCCTCCGGCTCGTCGCCCGCAGGCCTATTGGCGAATGGATGACTTTGATCTTGAGGCGACCATGACCGATTCCCCCCTCTCCGGCCGCTTGGGCGCGCTCCGCTCGCTCATGGACACCAAGGCGCTCGACGCCGTGCTGGTGCCGCGCGGGGACGAGCATCTGGGCGAATACGTGCCGCCCTCGGCCGAGCGGCTCTCCTGGCTGACCGGCTTCACCGGCTCGGCCGGGCTGGCGGCGATCCTGAAGGACAAGGCGGCTCTGTTCGTCGACGGCCGCTACACGCTCCAGGCCGCCCAGCAGGCGCCGAAGGCGCATTACGAGATCCGCTCGCTCACCCCCGATGCCCATATCGCCTATCTGCGCGAGCATCTGGGCAAGAACCGCCGCGTCGGCTTCGACCCGTGGCTGCATTCGGCCGCCGCGGTGCAGGCACTGAAGACCGAGCTCGCGGCGGCGGGGATCGAGGCGGTAGCGCTTTCGCCCAACCCGATCGACGCGATCTGGAACGACCGGCCGGCCCCGCCGACCGCCGCCATCGTGCCGCATCCGCTGGACTATGCCGGCGTCTCCTCGGCCGAGAAGCGGACCCGCATCGGCCGCAGCCTGGCGGCAGCCGGCGTCGGCGCCACGGTGCTGACCCAGCCGGATTCGATCGCCTGGTTGCTCAATATCCGCGGCGGCGACGTGCCCAACGCGCCGCTGCCGCTCTCCTTCGCCATCCTGATGGCGGACGGCCATGTCGCTTTGTTCGTCGACGAGCGCAAGCTCTCCCCCGCGACGCTGGCCCATCTGGGCGCCGACGTCACCGTCGCCAAGCCGGACCTGTTCGGCCCGACGCTCGACAAGCTTGCCAGGATGGACAAGGCGGTGCGGTTCGACCCCGCCAACACCCCGGCCTGGGTCGCCGGCCGGCTCGAGGCGGCGAAGGTGAAGCTATCGCCCGGCGTCGATCCCTGCCAGCTGCCCAAGGCGATCAAGAACGAGGCCGAGATCGAGGGCGCCCGCGAGGCCCACCGGCGTGACGGCGCGGCCCTGGTCAAGTTCTTCACCTGGCTCGACCGGCAGATGAAGGCGGCGCCGCCGACCGAGATCGGCGCCGCCGAGAAGCTGGCCGAGTTCCGCGCCGGCCAGTCGCTCGCCCAGGGCCCCAGCTTCGACACCATTTCCGGCGCCGGGGAGCACGGCGCCATCGTCCATTACCGGGCGATGCCGGACTCCGACAAGCAGCTTGGCACCAACATGATGTATCTGCTCGACAGCGGCGGGCAGTATCTCGACGCCACCACCGACGTCACCCGCACCATGATCCTGGGCGAGCCGACGCAAGACCAGCGCCACCATTTCACCCTGGTGCTGAAGGGCCATATCGCGCTGGGCAGCGCCCGCTTCCCGGCCGGCACTTCGGGCGGCCAGCTCGACGCGCTGGCGCGCGCGCCCTTGTGGGCCCACGGCGTCGATTACGATCACGGCACCGGCCACGGCGTCGGCAGCTATCTGTCGGTGCATGAGGGGCCGCAGC
>CAZNNJ010000013.1:0-10023 GCA_964574305.1 uncultured Rhodospirillales bacterium
AACCGGCTGGAAGTTCTTGCGGATGGTGACCTTGTTGAGCAGCGCCTGGGCGCCAGCGCCGACATCGCCGCCCGGATCCTCATCCAGCGGCAGCGAGCCGAACACGCTGTTGCGCGTATCGCTGAAGCCCAACCGGCTGCCGCGGTCGCGGATGAAGGCGGGCAGGGGGTCGAGCGGCGCCTCCTTGGCCAGTGCCAGCACCGCCTGGTCGATCATCCATAGCGTGACCTCGCCTGGCAGCGGCTTGCCGGTATCGTCGCTGAGCCTGACCGTCAGCTCGACCGTGTCGCCGGGCTGGGCCATGTCCTGGTTCTCGACCTTGACGGTCACGATGTTCTTGACCGGCTTCACCCCTATCCAGGCGGTCGCGGCCAAGGTCTCGGGACGGCGCAGGTCGATGCCGCCGGCATCCGGTCCGTCACCCTTAAGCCGGCCGCGCATCAGCGCGAAATGGACGGGAATGCGCGGCATGAAGGTCTTCTCGATCGGCAGCGCGAATTTGCCGTAGCCGTTCTTCACGTCCAGCCAATCATAGCGGTTGACGCCGTTCGGCATCTCGACGATGGCCAGCGCCCGGCCGGTCTGGAACGGGCTTTCCAGGATCAGGTTGGCGGTCTCGCCCGGGATATAGGCCGGCTTGTCGGTGGTCACCTTGAAGACCTGCGCCGGCGGGCGCGACCAGGTGACGGGCTGGTTGCCGCCGACGAACAGGTCGATCGAGACCATCTGGCGGCAGCCGAGATCGTCGGAGGATTCGATCTGGACGATATAGACGCCGGATTCGCTGACCGGCAGGTCCATCTTCACCGCGTCGCTGCCGCTGTTGACCGTCTTCTCCAGCCGCTTCTCGTCCACCACCTCGGTCCGGTATTTGGGCTTGCCCTCGGTGAAGTCGCTGGCCTGGAGGATAGAGCTCCATTGCCGCTCCAGCAGGCGGAGCGTGATCAGCTTGCCGGCCAGCGGATTGCCGTTGCCGTCGACCAGCAGCAGCTCGACCGGGATCTTGTCGGCTTTCTCGATATAGCGCGGCGCCTTCAGCCCGAGCACGAAGGCGGGCAGGGCCAGCACCTCCTCGGTGTTGGTCACGGTCTTGTCGTCGTCGCCGATCACGGTCGCCTCGACGACATAGCGGCGGGGCTGGTTGGTCTTCTCCCGCGTCGGGTCGACGACCAGGTGGTCGCGGCCCTCGCCGTCGGTCTTGCTCGAGGATTCGAGCGTCGCCGACCCCTCGAACGGCGTGGCGGCCTGATAGCGGGTGTCGGTGGCGTAGGTGAAGCCTTCGCGCGCCTTGGGCGTGAAGGCATAGGGGAACTGGGTGATGCGCCAGCGCACCGGCCGGTCGCTCGCCGCGCCGCCGGCATAATAGGTCGCGGTCATGCCGACATTGGCCGGCTTGTCGAGCGGGATGGTCTTGGGCGCATCCAGCCTGACCTGGAACTTGGGCAGGCGATAGGCGTCCTTCTTGAACAAGGCTGTCGCGCAATTGACGCCGTTCACCGCGATCCGCGCCTCATAGGTGCCGGTCGCCGTGGTTTTCTCGTTGAACAGATAGTGGATGTTGCCCGCCGCATCGACCGGCAGCGGATAGCGCCATTCGGCCTCGTCCGGCCCGTTGACGACGATCTCGGTCTTCATCCCCTGGCCCCCGGGGGTCAGCGCGCCGTCGGCCAGCTGCCTGACATAGGCCTTGATATGGACCGGGTCGTCGGGCCGGTAGATCGGCCGCTCGGTGAAGACGTGGCACAGCTCCTTGGGGGCAGGGTGCCGGTTGGCGAGGCTGCCCTGCATCCAGTCCAGCGTATTGCCGTAGGTCGGGAACCAGCCGGCGGCCGAATAGCGGTCCAGCGGCATCCGCGGATCGACGGTCAGCACATCGTCGCCCTTGACCACCACGATGCGCCTGAGCTGCGCCCGCGCCGGTGCCGGATTGTCGCGCTTCCAGGTGAAGTGCCCGTCGGCGTCGGTGCTGCCGGAGGCAATCTTTACCCAGCTTTCGTGATCGCCGCCCTCAACCCGCACCTCGGCCTTTTCCACCGGGTGCCCATCGGACAGCGACGTGACGAAGAAGCGGACCGACTTTTCCTCCTCCACCATGCTGAGGCTGAGGTCGGTGACCTGTACCCGCATCCATTCGCGGGTGTTCTCTTTGTCCAGCCGGCGCACGCCGACCAGATAGGCGCCAGGATGGTCCTTGCCGGACACGCGCGCGAAGGCCGGGGCGAGGTTGAGGCCGAAGCGGGCGCTGGTCCCCAGCGGCGTCAGCGGCAGCTTCGTCAACTCCGACACGCTGGGCGAGCCCAGGCGCTGGAGCTGCTTGATCAACTCGTCGCCGTCGATCGGCCGGTCGTTGGTGTGAGGCTCGGCCTCCTCGCCGGGCGACGGCGGGCGGTCGTCCTCGTTGACCACGACCGGCTGGAGCGGGAAGGGCCAGAAGGAACGGTCCAGCGGATCGACTGCATGGATGCGGACATCGGCCTCGGCGTAGCCCCGGCCGCGCATCGGCACCATCTGCGGGCCATAGCGTTCGACCGTGCCGGTGCCGAAGGCGAGGTTGAGGAACGGCGGCTCCGCCGGCCAGAACAGATAGGCGGCGCTGCGCCCGCTCATCACCAGACCCCGCCCGCGCGTATCCTTCAGCGCCGTCGGCTCCAGCGCGATCTCATAAAGCGTGTCGGTCTGGAACTTGGCTGAGACATGCAGCTGGTCGCCCACCACGGCGCTCTTCACCCCGTCGACGGCGGGGGTGATGCGGACCAGGTTGCGGGCAGCGATCGGGTCGATCCCAGCCGGCATCGCCGAGAACTGGACGACGATCTCGCGTTTCGCCGACAGGCGCGGCTCGGTGTTGGCCTTGCGCAGCTCCGGGCCCACGGCAGGCGTGGTGCCGGATGTGGTCGGCAGCGGCGCCGTCAGCGGCTCGGAATCGACGACCGGCTCCTGGCCGGTGGCGACAGGCTCGGTTGTATCGCTCTCGCCTTCGCCCTGGTCGCCGCTGGAATCCTGATCGCCGCCACCTTCGCCTTCACCTTCTCCCTCGGCGCTGCCCTCCTGGTTGGGCTGTCCCTGATCCGCAGCCGATTCCTCTGGCTGAGGACGCCGCATCCTCGGATGGTAGCTTTGCCCGCCGGCGACTTGTTCGGTCTCGGTCTTGCAGCTCAGCGCCGCGTTCTTGCCATAGGAATTGCCTTCGCCGCTGACCGGCACGCGCTTTTCGGCGCAGCCCAGGAAGATCGGTTGGAAGATTTCCGAGGTCGTGAAGCTTATCCGCTGCACTGTCGCCTCCAGCCCCGGCTCGGCCGACAGGCCCAGCGCCACGGTGGCGCGCATCCCGGCCGGGATCGGCTGGCGGAAGGCGACGACATAGGTCGCCGCGTCGCTTCGGCCACTGCGCTCGACCGTCTTGATGGTGAAGTCGTTGGGATCGATCCGCTTGGCCTTGCTGCTGTCGAGGCCGGGCAGGGGGGCGATCTCGATGTCCAGCATCTTCGCCATCACCTTGGGATCGACCGGCTGGGCGAAGGTCAGCGTGATGCTGTCGACCGGGTCGAGATTGGCGGCGCCGTTGGCCGGGATGGTCGCGGTCGGCGCGTCCATCAGGCTGGCCAGAACCGTGCCCTTGTCGCCGATCTTCCATTCATAGCGGCCCAGCGCGGGCCATGCCTCCGCCGGGCGGAACTGCAGCGTTCGTGCGTTGAGCCAGGTGAAGGCGCCGGGATGGGAAGGCGTCACCGTGACGTATCTCTCCGGCGCATGCTCCGGGCCGCCGTTGGCGGGGCCGACATTACGGTCGAAGAAGATCGTCACCGGGTCCCAGCGGCGCAGAAACTTGTCGGGCACGATCTGGGCGCCCGCCGGCTGCTTCACGATCTGCGCCGGGCCGGATTCCTCGGCGCTGAAGGCGTGTCGATCCGCTGCGGTTCCCAGCAGCAGAGCGATGCTGAAGAACGGCCACAAAGACTTGAACGGCATGCTGCGCATGGCGCTGTTTCCCCGACCCTGGTTAGTTCCTGGCCTGCTTGCCGACGAGAGCGAGATAATCGGCCTTGACCGAATCCGGCGGCCCCCGGCTCGGCAGTTCCGAGCCGACCAGGGCCGGCTCGATATCGATGGCGGGGCCGTCGCTGGGCGCGTCGACCACCAGCACGTAATTCCCGGCCTTGAGCTCATGCATATGCACCAGCCCACGGCCGATCTCGCTGCCGTCCTCCCTCAGAAGGCGGCAAGTCGCGACATCGACCGAGGCGCGGACGCCGACGCCGATGGTGCGAGTATCGGTCAAGGTGAAGCGGAAGGCGCGCGACTGGCCCGGCGCCAGCCGCCGCTTCGGCCCGATGCCCTCGCCGATCTGGGCGAGGTCGATCGCGGTGAAATGCGCCATGCCGGACAAGGCAGCCACCCCGGCCGGCTCAACGATCAGGTCGGCCGCCTGACCCTGGGCCAGGACGAAATTGAGGTCGGCACCCGCGCTGAACAGCTCGCGGTCCGATGAGTTCACACCTGCGGCGGTGCGCAGGATGATCGGTGTATCGCTGGTGACATGGACCAGCCGCTGCGTGCCGGCGGCGACGCTCAGCGCCATATGCGCGCCGCCAAGTGCAACAGCGGAGGGCAGTGCAACTGTAGTCGGCGGGGTCACCAGCTTGTTGATCGGGCCTCCCGGAGCGTCCAGCCCGACGGCCAGCAGGCCTGACAGGTATTCGACGCTGACCTGGCTGCCCGGCGCGACCTTGACGTCGCCGCCACGCAGGGCGGTGCCGTCAGGATTCAACACCGTCACCGCCTTGGCGCTGCCGGCGATATGGAGCGCGGTCTCCGGCATCGGGGCGGGGTCGATGGCAAAATGCAGGATGCCCGGTGTCGGCGTGTAGCGGGAGACGATCGCACCCGCCGCCAAGGTGAGTGCCTTGGCCCCGGCCTGCTCGACCGTGATGCTGAACGGCGACGCCTCCGTCGCAGCATGGAGCAGCATCAGCCGCTCGGCCGCGGTCTCGACGATCTCGGCGCGCGAGGAGACAGCCCAGATCATCTGCTCCGGCGTGTCGCTCGTTATCGGCGCCGCGACCGTGTCCGGCGGCAGGACCAGGGTCAGGCGCTTCACACCCTGCGGCAGGGCCAGCAACTGGGCCTCGCGCCCGGCGAAATTGCCGTCGGCGATGCCGGGCTGGAGCGTGCCGGGCTTGGGCGCGGCGAAGGCGATGTGGGTGAGCGTGACCGGCATCTCGTCGCCGGTCCCGCCGGCATTCCAGATGCGGACGGTCGGCTTCTGCAATGGGCCGGCCGCCATCGCCACGGCCGAACCCAGTGTCGGAGAGGCCGCGCCCGCCGCCATCAGCGGCGGCCTAGCGGCAGGGGCGCCCATCTCGCGCAACGCGACGCCCGGCTGTCCGCCCTGGCCGTCGGCGCGCCACAGCGTGACGCCGTTGTCTTTGCCCGCGGGCAGCGGCAGCACGATCGTCTCGCCGACCTTCACCACCAGATGGACCGGATCGCTGCCGGTCGGGTCGACGCGGTGGGCGGTGATGCTGCGCGGATGCTTGCGGTCCAGCCGGTCGACCAGCCACAGGCGGGTGGAGGGTGTCACCATCGCGCCGCCGGCATCCCGCGCCGCGACCGTGTCGCCTGCGGCGGCCCACTCTACCGTGTCGCCGCCACTGGCGAGCTGGAGCACGCCGGGCTGGTCGAGCGTGACCACGGCCGCGCCGAGATCGGTGCCTTCAAGCGCACTCAGCGTCAGGCCGCGCGCCAGCGACGATTCCGATGCAGTCGCCGGGCTCACCGCGCCGACCGCGAAATCGACCGGGATATGGCTGTGATCGACCGACCAGACGCGGACCCGCAGCGCCCGTTTGGCGATGCTGCCGCGCGGTAAAGCGAGATAGGGATCGCGCCCGCTGGTGCTGCCCAGCGTATGCCAGGTCTGGCCGTCATCGGCACCCTCGATCGCGACGCCGACCGGCGTATCGGCATGGGTGGTCAGCACCACCAGCGCATCGGGCTGTGTGTCGGGCAGCGGCGCGACATGGACCTTGCCGTCCTTGACCGTCACCGTCTTGCCGAAGGCGATCTGCGGGTCCTGAACCTCCTCCGGCTGCTGCAGCGCGACCTCGGTCGCAGCCGTCTTCGCCCCGACCGGATCGACCTGCAGTTCGTACTTCCCGGGCGCCAGCCGCAGGGGAAGCAGGAAGTTCCAGTCATTCTCGCGATCGTCATTGGCTGCGACCAGCTTGCCGTCGGCATCGTAGAGATGGGCCTTCACGTCCTCGCCGCCGAATGAGGCGAGCTCGACCTGCTTGTCGGCGCCGATTGAGATCGGCAGCGTGGCCGGAACCGTCACCGTGCGTTTCTGCCCGGCCACCATCTCCTTGGTCGAGACGGTCAGGCTGTAATCGACCCGGCTGTTCGGGGCTGCGCTCACCACTTCGACCGCATAGTCGCCGGCCGGTAGCGTCCCGGTCCAGGCGGTCGCGGTCAGGGCCGCCTTGTCGGTCGGCTTGCCGTTCTCGACAAGGGTGGCGCGCATGCCGTTATCGACCGCGATCGTCACCTCGGCCTGCGCGGCCAAGGTGAATTTCCAGGAATCCGGTGTGCGCGGCGCGCCTTTGTCCGGCTCCATCCAGCGATTGCTCCCGGCTTCGCCGACCTTGAGCGCGAAGGGGCCGTGGCCGGAGAACTCGACCGGCTTCTCGATATGATGCAGCAGGGTTACGGCGCGGCTTTCGACCGGCTGCGGCAGCAGCACCATCTCATAGTCGCCGGGCTCGAAATGCTCGGTCACGTCGGCGGGGATGCCGGGCTTCAGCACCGGCCAGCCGTCGCCGTCATCTAGCCGCATGGCGAAATCGTGATGCAGCCCCAGCGTCTGGAGCCGGTAGTCGCCGGCGTCGGCGACATGGAAGCGATAGCGTCCGGCCTGGCCGGGGGAGAGGGTGGCGCGGGCCCAAAGCTCGGTCTCCAAGGCACCCAGATCGGCCACCGGCGTCGCCTCGGCCTTGAGGCCGATCGCGCCATGGCTCTGGCCCGAGGGAGACGTGGTCAGCTGATAATCGCCCTCGCGCAGATATTGCTGGATTATGAAGTTGCGGCCGACGCCATTGGCCGCCTGCTCGTCCAGCGAGGTCACCGTGCGGGTGCGGATCGCGCCGCTCGTCTCGATGATGCCGGTGCTCTCGAGCCGGTAAAGGGCGGGCTTGTCGACCGTCAGCGTGTAGGTCGCGCTCTCATCCTTCGCGAGGTCGAGGAAGGCCGGCTCGCCGGGTGTCAGCGCCGGGAATTTCGGCTGCTGGGCCAGGGCTCCCTTGTCGAGCGGGGGCAGCGGCGTGTTCCGCAGCTGCTCCTCAGGCGTGAAGATCAGCGAGATATAGCTGGCCTTGCCGTCGGGCGCGGTGATGTGGGCCTTATGGCTCGCGCCCGACACAATCGGGCCCGCCGCGGCGGCCTTGCCGTCGATGGCGAGCGGGACGGCGGTCCCGGTCTCCGTCACAGCCTCGAGCTTGCCGGCCCTGTGCACGGTGAATTGGATATCGAGGTCGGCGCCGCCGACGACCTGGAAAGAGGCGCCGTTGGCGAGGTCGAGCGGCAGCTTCTGCACCGCTGCGCCGCCGAAGGCCTCCCCGGTGCTGCTGAGATACAGGGTATAGTTCCTGTCCTTCTCGAAATTGATCGCAGGAAAGACCGGCGCGGCGCGGCGCGGCTGCTCGGTGATCGCACCGGCCGATTTCGCCGGCTGCACCGTCATGTCGAGTATGCCCTTGCCGCCTTCGCGCGGGCTTACCGTCAGCACCCAATAGCCCCTGTCCAGCGTCCAGGTCCCGCCCGACATCTTGGTGGGCGGCACCTTGTAGTTCGGGTCTACAATGAGGAACGGCTCGATCCGGTATTCCGCGTCGGCGCCGGTCCCGCCGACGACGAGGTCGGTCGGCTGGTCGGCTTTCAGGAACAGCGACACCGGCTGGATCAGGTTGAACTTGCGCCGCCAGCCTTTGTCCGGCCCGACCTCGACCGTCGAGGCGGCGACCACCGTCGAGACGGCATTGCGATCCTCCCGCACGACGATCGCCGTCGGGTCGAGCGCATCCTCGCCGCCGGTCGCCTGGAGCGTGGCCAGCCAGTAATCGGCGGACGGGCCGTCGATGGCGAGCCTGCGCTGTCTGGTATCGTCGAAATATTGCAGCGTGTATCGGGCGCCGGGCGCGCGTTCGACCGTGATCAGCCGAAAACCTTTGGGGTCGGAGGCCTCGGCCTGCACCTCCGCCCTCGGATCGCGGCTGTCCTTCTGGATTTGCGCCCGCAGGCCGCCGGTGGCGAAGGGACGCTCCTCGGCATAATCCTCGACCGACAGGACGGCGTGCTCTGACTTGTCGATATCGATCCGGAAATAGTTCGACGATTTCGGCACCAGCCAGCGGTCGATGCCGAAGGGCGAGGCGGTTTCGACCATTCGGGCGGCGTCGGGCAGGGTCGGGATGCCATAACGCAGATAGAATGGCTTGCTCGTTGTGCCGCTCGACCATTTCTCGCCGACGCCGCCATAGGCGGTCAGCCGGTAGAGGCCGGGTTCCAGCCATGTCGCCAGTTGCCTGACCGCCAGCGGTTCGCCACCGCCCGGATCGCGCTCGCCGGCCGTCGGCATCGCCCCGACCAGCCAGTTGCCGTCCTTCCACAGGCGTAGGTCGGTGAGGTAGCGCCCGCCCGCCTCAATGGCGACGAATCGGCGTTCCTTGATGTCGAGCCAGTAAGAGCGCTGCTCATGGTCGCCCAGCTCGGCCTCGATCGGCTTCAACTCGACCAGCTGCTGCTCGGTCGGGTTGAGCTCGACCGACTGGATCACCGACAGCTCGGCATCACCCGCGCCGCGCGGGTCGGACAGCAGCCTGACCTTGTATTGGCCGCGGTCGAGGAAGGCGTCGATGCGCCCGTCCAGATGCCCGGCCGAACCGTCGACCCCGCTCGGGCCGGCCATGCGGTCGACGAACTGGATCGCAGTGCCCTGGTCGCTCTTGACCGCCATGGAGTAACGGCCGAATTCCCCGACGGTGACCAGAGTCTCGTTGCTGCCCTTGGCCGGGAACAGTGTCTTGTCCGGCTTGGCGGCGCCGGAGGAGGGGGGTGTGGCGGTGGGTTTCGCCGCCGCCGGCGATGAGGGAGCAGGGGCCGGGGCAGGCGTCGCGGCTGCCGGCGCAGCGGCGGCCATGGGGGCCGCTGGGGGCTTCAGTGCGGCGATGCGCGCGGCGTATTGGTCGGACAGGCAGCGTGTCGCCGCCGCCTGGTCGGGCGGCACGTCGCCCTTGGCGGGAATGTTGCAGGCGGCGAGCCGGGCCTGCAGCCAATGGCGCTGGTCCTGCAGCAGCGCCGCCCGCGCCGTCTCGTCCTTGCCTTCACGCACGTCACGGAAAAGTCCGCTCAGCTCGGCATCCTGAGCAGCCAGCTGATCGCTGGAGCAGATCAGCTTTTCGGCGGGGCTGGAGGCGCGGCCGCAGTCAAAGCTGGGCGACGCCCCGGGCGCCTGTCGATAGGTGCCGAAAGTAGAGAGAACCGCACACAGAAAGCCGACATAAGCAGCGCGGCGCACGGAAAATCCTGGGTCGGAAAAGGCGCTCGGATCAGCGTCGATGAATACTCTAGTACGGTTGCGAAAGGGCCACAAATAAAAGCTTTCGAGTCAATGGGTGTTTATTTTCATTTCCTTGGCTTGTGCTGATTTCGCAACAGTGTGACTGATTGGTCAGTGATGGGCAGCCAGCAGCGCCCCCGCGCCCTCCATGGGCACGTGGCTGAACACGGTTCCGGCGCCGCTGGGCAGGCTTTGGAAGCCTGCCGCGACGAACTGGCTGAAGAGCTGAACTGCCTTCGCCTGCCCATCGTCGTCGGCCTTGAGGGCAATTGTATGGCGGGCCGGCTTGGGCGCCGCGATCGTTCCGGTAACGGTCAGCGGTGCCGGCCCCACCGCCCCCTTTTAGCCGCCTCCTGTGCCCGCCCTTCCCCCCCGCCGTTACCGCCCGGGAGAGGGTCCGGGCTTGCTTGTCC
>CAZNNJ010000013.1:10033-21314 GCA_964574305.1 uncultured Rhodospirillales bacterium
TGCGTACCTGGCATAGGCCGCGGTGGTGGTGACGAGCTCCTGCCCGGACGAGACGACCAGGCTGAAGCCGAAACCGCGGCGCGCCCGGAGCATCGCGTAGAACACCGAACCCGAGTGCGTGATCAGGGCCACCGACCCGGCCGGCAGGGGGTCGGGCCCGAGGTACCCGACGGCCCGCAGCCCACAGGCCACGGTCACGAACCCCATGCAGGCCTGGCCCCACCTGGCCAACCCCGCGGACCGGCGCAACCGGGCCCTTATAGCCGCGGCTGTTGCTGCCCGGGCGGCCCAGCGGGATCGTCTCGTTGAAGGTTCCGGTCTTGCTTGTCCGGAGCGTGATCTTCATCCCCGCGGTCGACTGTCCCGCGCCGAGACCGGCGAAGCCGGCGAAGCCGGTCTGGCTGAAGGTCGTGCCGTTCGCGTTCTTGATGGTGAACGATCCGGCCAGCTTGTCGGCGGTGCCGGCCGCCGCGTTAAAGGCGCTCAGCGTGACCGAGACCGCGGTCGAGTTCTGGGTGATCGTTCCCAGGTTCAGCCGGTAATTCGTCCCGACCTTGGTCAGCGTTCCGGCCCCGCCGATCTTCTTGAAACCGGCGACGGCATAATTGTCGACCACGCCCTTGAGCGTGACCGCCCCAACTGAGACGCCGACATTGGCGAGATCGGCGTCGTGGCTCATCAGCGCCAGGTTGGCGGTGCCGGTGAAGGCGCCGGCCGTGCCGGTATTGATCCCGACTGTCAGCGAACCGCTCGAGCCGGCGGCGACGCCGCTGCCGAGCGTGCCGCTGCCCTTGAACACGCCGGTGACCGTGCCGAATCCGCCGATCAGCACGTCCTTCAGCGCTCCGGTTGCGATATTCGATACGCCGAGCGTCTTGGCCGAGACGGTATCGCCGACATGGACGACGCCGAAATTGATCACCGTTGTCGACAGTTTCGCCACCGCCTTGGCATAGACCTTGCCGCTGAAGGTCAGGGTCTGCGCTCCCAGCACCGTGTCGGCCAGCCCGGAGGTCTTCGCGCCGGTCGAGATCAGGCTCAGCGTGGCTTGCTTGTTGGCGAAGATGCCGGCGGTCGCGGTCGACAGCGTCAGCTTGAACGAATCGCCCGACCCGGCGCTGACCGTGCCCGATGTGGTCCCAATCGCCGCAAAGCCGGTGGGCATGGCGCCTAGCGCATAGATCAGCGCCTCCCGGTAGGGATCTGCGGCCGTGCCGTCGGCGATGGTCAGGGTCGACGCCGCGACCGTGCCGCCGACGCGCGCGGCGCCGAAATCGATCGTGGTCTTCCCGGTCAGGATCGGCTTTGCATAGGCATAGACCGCGCCTGAAAGCGCGACCGGGCCGGTATTGAGCTTGAGATTGCTGAGGTCGGCGTCGTGGCTGTTGAGGCTCAGCGTCGCCATGCCGGAATAAGCGCCCTCGGCTAAGGCGGAGAAGGTAAGCGACAGCTTTCCATTGGCTCCCGCCGCGACGCCGCTGCTCGGCAGCAGGCCGTTGCCCATCGCGCTGAACGCGCCGGTCACGCCAGCGATGCCGCCGGTGATCGTGTCGGTCAGCGCGCCGGTGGCGGTGTTGCCGATCTGGAGGGTTTTGAATGCCGTGCCGCCGATATGGATATTGCCGAAGCTGATCGAGGACGAACCGAGCTTCACCACCGCCGGCGCATAGATTTTGCCGTTCAGCGTCACCGTCTGCCCGGCGAGCGCCGTGTCGGCCAGCCCGCTGGTGCCGGCGCCGGTCGAGGTCAGACCCAGGCTGAGCGTCTCGCCGGTGAAATCGCCGGCCGTCGTGCCGTCGATCGACACGCCGACAGACACCGCGTTGCCGGAGGCGATGGTCCCGCTCGTCGCGCCGGTCAGGGCATAGCCGGACGGGCCGCCGATGGAATAGCTCAGGCTTTCCTGGAAGGCATTGGCGGATGCCCCGTCGGACAGCATGACCGACCCGCCGAGGCCGGTGCCGATGCGCGCCGCGCCCAGGTTGACGACGTGGCCGGTCAGCGACGGGGCGGCATAAGCATAGACCGCGCCCATGAGGCCGATCGTCTTCGACGGCAGGGCCGAGTTGTTGGTCCCGTCGTCGGACGACAGGTTGAGCGTGACCGAGCCGCTGGCGCTGCCGGCGGCGGCGGTCGACAGGCTGAGCTTCAGATGGGTTGTGTCCGTCGCGCCGGCGGCCAGCATCGTCACCGTGCCGGATTCGGTGAAACCCGACGGCGCCGCGCCAAAGCTGGCATCGAGCCCTGCCGACGGCGACCCGGTCGGCGCCGAGTTGGTGATGCTGATCGCCTGGCTGACGGTGTCGCCGACATGATGGTTGCCGAAATTGACCGGTGCTGATGTATTGACCGTTGCCGAGGCCGGGTTCTCCTTGATCTCGGTGATCAGCGTTCCGCCATTGCCATCCGAGAAGGTGCCGAACGCGGTGTTGGAGAGCGGCGCGGCCAGCGTGTAGGTCTGCGTGCCGCCGCCGCTCAAAGTGATGGTCAGCGTCGTGCCGTTCACTGCCGCGCCTGTGGCGATCATGTTCTCGAGGTCCAGCGTCTGGGTCGCGTCGAACCCGCCGAGCACGCCTGTATACCTGGCCAGTTTGTCGAGCAGCAGCGTGCCGCCGGTGCCGGCGAAATCGACCGCCTGCTGGTCGGTGGAGGCCGAGCCCAGCTCCAATGTCGCGCCGGCGTCGATCTGCAGGCTGCCGCTGCCGGTTATGGCGCCGGTCACGGTCAGCGTACCACCCTTGGCCTCGATCAGCCCGTTATTGGCGACGGCGCCCGCGACGGTGCCGTTGCCGAAGATCGTGGCGGTCGCGGCCTCGGTGATGGTGCCCGCCGTGAAGGTGCTGGCGCCGAGTTGCAAAGTGCCGGCGACCGAGAAGGTGGCTCCGGCGGTCAGATTGTGCCCGGCCAGCAGCCTGAGCGCGCCCGACGTGCCGATGGTCGTCAGCGTGGCGTCGATACCCCGCTGCGTGCTGTTGCTGGTGACGAACGACTGGATTGTCGACGCTGCGCCACTCTCGGTGACGTCGGCTTGGAGGGTCGTGACGGTCGCATTGTTGGACAATTGGATGACGCCGCCGGCCATGGCCTTGAAAATGCCGCCTGTCAGCGTGCCAGCGCTCAGATTGGTCAGGTTGGTGCTGCGCAGGTCGACCGTCTCGTTGCCGGATATCAGTGTCCCGGCGTTGGTGAAATTGAGCGGGCTGATCGTGAGGGTGCCGCCGGCGACCGACGCATTGATCGTACCGTCGTTCACCACGCCGTCGCCGGCCGTGGAGTTTCCGGCGATCTGAGCGAAATTGCCGGCCTGTACGATGTTGAGATTGGCTCCCAGCGTCAGAACCGAGTTGCCGGCGCCGCCGTCCTGGTTGAAGAGATCCGGCGTACCGCCCGCCGCGCCGAGATTGATCGTCGCATTGTCGAGGGTCGTGCTGCCCTTGACCAGGAGGAGTGAGGAGATGCCGGTCAGGTTGATCGTCGCGGCACCGGTTCCGCCGGCGCCGGTCAAGGTGATGCCGTTGACGATGGTGAGCGACGCAGACTGATTGCTGAGGTCGAGCGTGCCCTGGAGCGTGACGCCGTTAAGCGTGCCGTTGCCGCTTCCGGTCAGGCCGCCGGCGGTGCTCTGCACCGTGCCGTTCTTGATCGTGCCGGTGAGGTTGACGGCGCCCAGCGCTGTGCTGATGCCGAAGGCGATGGTGGCGCCGGTATTGTCGAGATTGCCGGTGATGCTCACCGTGCCGCCCGACCGGGTGATGTTGCCCAATCCGGCGGTCGTGACGTTGCCGCCCAGGATCAGCGTCGCATTGGTCTCGTTGATCGCGCCGGCATTCGACCAGGCGCCGCTGCCGTCGATCGACAATGTCGCGCCGGTCGTGACGCTGACGTTGCCGGCGGCTGCGTTGGTGAAATTGGTGGCGGCGATATCGATATTGTCGCCGTTGCTGACGTTGATCGCGCCCTGGTTGGTGAAGTTGCGCGGCGTGATCGTGAGGAAGCCGGTGCTCAAGCCGGCATTGATCGTGCCCTGGTTGATAATCCCGTCGGTGCCGAAATTGGTGCTGTTGAAGACGCCGCGATTGCCGGTCTGCTGGATCACCAGGTTCGGCCCCAAGGTCAGGATCGCGCCGGTCTGCTGCGGATCGCTGGCGGTCAGGAAGGCCGCGCCGTTCTGCGACGAGCCGTAATTGATCGTCGCATTGTCGAGCGTGGTATTCCCTTTGACCGCCAGGTCGGAGCTCGGGCCGGTCAGGTTGATCGTCGCGGCACCGGTGCCGCCGGCGCCGCTCAAGGTGATGCCATTGACGATGGTCAACGACGCCGACTGATTGCTGAGGTCGAGCGTGCCCTGGAGCGCGACGCCGTCGAGCGTGCCGTTGCCCGAGCCGAGCAGTCCGTTGGCGGTTCTCTGCACCGTGCCGCTCTTGATCGTACCGGTGAGATTGACGGCGCCCAGCGCTGTGCTGGTGCCGAAGGCGATGGTGGCGCCGGTATTGTCGAGATTGCCGGTGATGCTCACCGTGCCGCCCGACCGGGTGATGTTGCCCAATCCGGCGGTCGTGACGTTGCCGCCCAGGATCAGCGTCGCATTGGTCTCGTTGATCGCGCCGGCATTCGACCAGGCGCCGCTGCCGTCGATCGACAATGTCGCGCCGGTCGTGACGCTGACGTTGCCGGCGGCTGCGTTGGTGAAATTGGTGGCGGCGATATCGATATTGTCGCCGTTGCTGACGTTGATCGCGCCCTGGTTGGTGAAGTTGCGCGGCGTGATCGTGAGGAAGCCGGTGCTCAAGCCGGCATTGATCGTGCCCTGGTTGATAATCCCGTCGGTGCCGAAATTGGTGCTGTTGAAGACGCCGCGATTCCCGATCTGCTGGATGACCAGGTTCGGCCCCAGGGTCAGGATCGCGCCGGTCTGCTGGGGGTCGCTGGCGGTCAGGAAGGCGGCGCCGTTCTGCGACGAGCCGTAGTTGATCGTCGCATCGTCGAGCGTCGTGTTGCCCTTGACCGACAGGCTTGCGCCGGGCCCGGTCAGATTGATCGTCGCGGCGCCGGTGCCGCCGGCGCCGCTCAAGGTAATGCCGTTGACGATGGTCAGCGCCGCGGATTGGGCTGTGAGATCGAGCGTACCCTGGAACGTGACACCGTCCAGCGTGCCGTTGCCGCTTCCGGTCAGGCCGCCGGCGGTGCTCTGCACCGTGCCGTTCTTGATCGTGCCGGTGAGGTTGACCGCGCCGATGGCACTGGCTGAGCCGAAGGCGGCGGTCGCGCCGGTATTGTTGAGATTGCCGGTGATGTTCACCGTGCCGCCCGACCGGGTGATGCCGGTCAGGCTGCTGGTCGTGAAATTGCCGCCCAGGTTCAGCGTCGCGTTGGTCTCGTCGATCGCACCGCTGTTGGACCAGGCGCCGTTGCCGTCGATCGACAGTGTTGCGCCACTGGCGACGCTCACCGTTCCTGTGGCGCTGTTGGTGAAGTTGTTGGCGCTGATATCGACATTGTCGCCATTGCTGGCGTTGAGCGCGCCCTGGTTGGTGAAGTTGTACGGGTTGATCGTCAGGAAGCCGGTGCTTAAGCCCGCATTGATCGTGCCCTGGTTGATGATGCCGTCAGAGCCGAAATTGGTGCTGTTGAAGACGCCGCGATTGCCGGTCTGCTGGATGACCAGGTTCGGCCCCAGGGTCAGGATCGCGCCGGTCTGGGACGGGTCGCTGGCGGTCAGGAAGGCGGCGCCGTTCTGCGACGAGCCGTAATTGATCGTCGCATTGTCGAGCACCGTGTTGCCCTTGACCGACAGGCCTGCGCCGGGTCCGGTCAGGTTGATCGTCGCGGCACCGGTGCCGCCGGCGCCACTCAAGGTGATGCCGTTGACGATGGTCAGGGCCTGCGACTGGCCGGTCAGGTCGAGCGTGCCCTGGAAGGTGACGCCATCGAGCGTGGCGCTGCCTGAGCCGAGCAGTCCGTTGGCCGTGCTCTGCACCGTACCGTTCTTGATCGTGCCGGTGAGGTTGACCGTGCCCAGCGCGGTGCTGGTGCCGAAGGCGATGGTGGCGCCGGTATTGTTGAGATTGCCGCTGATATTCACCGTGCCGCCCGAGCGGGTGATATTGCCCAGGCCCGCGGTGGTGACATTGCCGCCCAGCGTCAAGGTGGCGTTCGTCTCGCTGATCGTGCCGGCATTCGACCACGCGCCGGTCCCGTCGATCGACAGGATCGCGCCGCTCGTGACGCTGACATTGCCGGCAGCTGCGTTGGTGAAGTTGTTGGCGCCGATATCGACATTGTCGCCGTTGCTGGCGTTGATCGCGCCCTGGTTGGTGAAGTTGAAGGGATTGAGGCCCAGCCGGCCGCCATTGACCCCGGCATTGATCGTGCCCTGGTTGACGATCCCGTCGCTGCCGATGTTGGTGCTGACGAGCTGCGCCTTGATGCCGACCTGCTGGATCGTCGCGTTCGGCCCCAGCGTCAGGGTGGTCGCGCCGGTCCCGAACGGGTCGCTGCTGGCGAGGGTCGAAATGCCGTTCTGGTTGGTGCCCAGATTGATCAGCACGTTGTCGGCGGTCTCATTGCCCTTGAAGGTCAGCGAGCCGGTGCCGGTGAAGTTGATCGTCGCCGAGCCGGTGCCCCCCGCGCCGGCGAACGTGATCCCGTTGACGATGGTCAGGCTGTCGTACGGGCCGGTGAGGTCCAGCACGCCCTCATAGACGTCGCCGTCCAGCGTGCCGGCGCCCGGAACCTGCAGCCGCGAGCCGGCATCGACGATAGTGCCGCCCTTGATCAAGGTGCCGTTGCCGATATTGAAGCTGCCGCCATTCAGGATCAGGACGGTGCCGCCCGGCTGGCCGTTGACGAGGTTGATCGTGTCGAAGCTGCCGGTATTGACGGTGCCGGTGCTGGTGAAGGTCGGCGTCAGGATGTTGAGGAGCTGGCCCTGGCTCGCTGTGACCGTCAGCGTGCCCTGGAGCACGATCCCGTCGCCCGCGCCCATGGCGCTGGTGATCGACGCGGTGGCGCCGGTCTGGGTGATCGCGGTCTGCGGGCCCAAGGTCAGGGCCGCGCCGGTCGCTGCCTGGTCGGTCGAGGCCAGGGTCGCGCCCAGCGTGATC
This sequence comes from uncultured Rhodospirillales bacterium, assembly GCA_964574305.1. Classification (GTDB taxonomy): domain Bacteria; phylum Pseudomonadota; class Alphaproteobacteria; order BOG-932; family Roseiterribacteraceae; genus BOG-932. The sequence continues at coordinate 17,137 of CAZNNJ010000013.1, forward strand.
GTCGCGTTGTCGAGCAGGGTGGTGCCGTCGACCGACAGCATGGCTCCGCTGCCGGTCAGCAGGATCGTCGAATTGCCGGTGCCGCTCACCCCGGCCAGCGTGATGCCGTGCTTGATCGTGCCGGTCGCGCCGCTGGCGCTGAGGTCCAGGTTGCCCGCCAGCGACACGCCGTCCAGGGTACCGCCCGCCAGCACGATGCCGTTGCCGCCCGGCCCGTTGATGAAGCCGTTCTTGATCGCGCCGCCGAGCGTCACCCCGGTGAAGGCCGAGGCCGCGCCGACCGACAGGTTGCCACCCGAATTGTCCAGGTTGCCCAGGATCTTCAGCGTGCCGCCGGAGCCGGTGATCGGCCCCATATTGGCGGTGGTGAAATTGCCGTCGAGCAGCAGCACGCCGCCCGACAGCGCGATGGTGCCGGCCGAGTTGTTCCAGCTGCTGCCCGATTTGCCGATGGTGAGCTGCGACGTGCCGGCGATCGAAATTTGCCCGTCATTGACGAAGCTCGCGTCCAGCAACTGCAGAGTGCCGCCGCCGGCGGCGCTGATGGTGCCGTTATTGACGAAGCTCGACGTGTCGAAGACCAGATGCGCCGAAGACGCGTTCTGGATGTCGACCGTCCCGTTATTGGGGAAGCTGTTGCCCGCGACGGTGACCGAGCCGGTGCCGACCTGGATCTGGCCGTTATTGACGATCCCGTCGGCCGCGCCGCCGGCATCGTTGATCGAATTGACGGTGGCGGCGTTGAATGAGCCGATCAGGGTGCTGGCACCGATGGTCAGCACGGCGCCGGTTCCGGTCGGGTCGGTGACGTTGATGCTGGAATTGGCCAGGCTGACCGAGGCGTTGTCGAAGGACTGGCTGCCCTGGAAGTTGATCGTCGCGTTGTTGGTGTTGACGTTCGCCTGGCCGGTTCCGCCGACGCCCGACAGGGTGATGCCGTTGACGATGGTGACCGACTGGCCACCGGCGATCAGGTTCAGCTGCCCCTGATAGGCGACCCCGTTCAACGTGCCGCCGTTGCACGACAGGTGCGAGCCGCTGTCGATGATCGTGCCGCCGACGATCGATCCGCCGGTCGACAGGTTGAACGTCCCGGCGGTCAGGTTCAGCGCGCCGGTCAAGGTCAGGCTGCCGGTATCGACGACCGTGACCAGGTTGTTGTTGACGGTCAGCGAGTTGGCAGCGACCGGGGTGGTGATGTGGACCGTATAGGCGCCGGTCAGAGCGATGGTGACGTCGTCACCGGCCGCGGGGGCGATACCCCCGGACCAATTGGATCCTGTAGCCCAGTCACCGCTGACCGCGCTCGCCCAGGAAATTGAAGACATTACTCGATCCCTCGAACCTGCGCTCGGGCCGGCTCGCTTTGGATTCGCCGGTTATCATGGTTACGAAGGAATCTGCTTTTAGACGATTTCAGTCCTGCGGATTTCGCTGAATTAATCCTGAGATTTTCCTGAAATCGCTCGCTGGACCGGCGCAAACCGTTGGATTAGTTTGTCGCCGCACGCGGGAAGGGATGATTTCTAACGATGGCACAGGCCGAACTGGCATTCGGACGGTTCAGACTGCAGCCGGGGCGGCAACTGTTTCTCGGCGACGATCCTGTCCCGCTGGGGGCCAAGCCGCTGAACATCCTGACCGCCCTGGTCACCGCGCAGGGCGACCTCGTCACCAAGGATGAGCTGATCGATCGCGTCTGGCCCGGCATGGTGGTCGAGGAGAACGCGGTCCAGGCGCATATCTCCGCGATCCGCAAGCTGCTGGGCGAGGATGCGCGGCTGATCGCGACGGTTCCCGGCCGCGGCTACCGCTTCGCCGGCCCGGTCGAAGTCCGCTCCGGCGAAGTGCCGAAGCCCGGGCCGCTCCCGGTCAGGGAGAAGGCGCCGCCGCCGGTGGTCCAGAAGAAGAGCCCGCGCCGGCCGGCCCTGCCTTGGCCGCTGGCCGCCGCCGCCGCACTACTGGTTGCGGCTGTTGCCCTGTGGCGCTTCGTGGGGGCGGATTCGGCGGGTATGGACCGGTATGTGGTGTTGCCGTTCGCCAACCATACCGGCGATACGCGGTATGACTCCGTGGCGGATACGATGGCCGACGGCGTCGGTAGCCGGCTCAAGACCCAGGCCTGGGAGGCCGAGGTCGTCGACCGCAGCGAGGTCGATTCCGGCAAGGGACGGCCGGTCGTCACGACCGAGCGGGCGCGGAAGCTGGGCCTGACCTATATCGTCGACGGCAGCCTGTTGCTCAGCGACGGCACGCTACAGGCTTCCGCGACCATCATCGACGCCGCGACTGGCACCCAGATCGCGACCGTCACCACCCATACCGGCAAGCACGAGGATGTCGAGCAGCGGCAGTTGCTGGTGACCGGGCTGGTCGACCAGTCGCGCTATGTCATCGCCCGGGAGCAGCGTCGCAAGGTGGCGGCCGGCAAGCCCGACGACACCGATATCCGCAACCTGCTGATCCGTGCCAGCGCCGCGCTGGACGAATCCTCCAAGGTCGATAGCTGGCAGAATTCGGTGGCGCTGATCGACAAGGCGCTGAAGCTCGATCCGCAGAATGTGCACACGCTGACCGTCGCGGGCGCATCGCGCATCCAGTTCGTCAATGCCTATGCCTACAAGGACTCGCTTGAGCGGACGGCGATGCTGAACCAGGCCGACGCCTATCTGACCCAGGCGGTCTCGATCGAGCCCAGCCGGGCGATCGTCCATCTGATGATCGGCGACCTGCGCTCAGCCCAGGGGCGGCACGACGCGGCCCGGGCGGAATATCAGCGCGTGCTGGACCTCGACGCGCTGAACGCCGAGGCGATGGACGGGCTGGCGATGGAGGACATCTTCCAGGGCCAGCCCGGGGCGGCGATGCTGAAGCTCGACCTGGCCCTGGCGACCAATCCTGAGGACGCCTATCTGATCTATGGCGACAAGGCGATCCTGCAGATGAGCCTGGACCACGACGCCGAGGCGCTGGCTGCGGCGCGGCAGGCGGTGACGGTGGATTCGACCGATCCCTGGGCCTGGTTCACGCTGGCCGGCCTGCTGCAGATCGCCGGCCAGACCGACGAGGCCCGCTCGGCACTGGACAGCCTGCGCCGCATCAACCCGGACATCACCATCGCCAAACTCAGGATGGCCGACGTCAATATCAGCCCGGTCTTCAAGAAGGCCGAGGAACGGCTCTATGCCGCGCTCAAGGACGCCGGCCTGCCCGAAGGCACCGACCCGCATCAGGGCGAGTCGGTGGCTGCACAGCCGAAATAGCCCCTACCTGAGATACCCCAGCCCGCCATCCAGCATCAGTGTCGAGCCGGTGATGAAGGCGCTGTCGTCGCTCGCCAGGAAGGCGACCGGCTTGCCGATATCGTTTTCCGGGTCGCCGATGCGGCCCAGCGGGATGATCTTTTCGATGATCGCATTGTCGGTCGGGTCGGCGTCGGAGGCGGGCGACTGCACCATCGGGACCACGGTGTTGACCCTGATCTTCTGCTTGGCCCACTCGACCGCCGCGGCCCGGCTGATCGCCTGGATCGCCGCCTTCACCCCGGCATAGACGCCGTAATGCGCCGGGGTCATGATCGCGCCGCTGCTGAAATTGACGATGCTGCCGCCGCCGCGCTTTGCCATATGCGGATACGCCATGCGCATGAAGGCCAGCGTCGCCGCTGCGCCTGAGTTCCAAAGGTCGGCCACCAGCTCCGGCGTGGCGTCGAGCAGCAGCCCGTTGCGCATCTCCGGCGACTGGGCCGCGTTGACGAGGATATCGAGCCCGCCGAAACGTTGCACCGCGAGGTCGATCGAGGCCCTGAGGTCCGCCTCTACAGTCACGTCGCCGGCGAACACGGCCGCCGTCCCGCCGCGCGATTCGATCTCGGCCGCGACCTTTTCCAGCTTCGACGCGGTTCGTCCGAACAGCACGACCGCCGCGCCCTCGGCCGCCATCGCCAGGGCAGACCCCATGCCGCCGCCCTGGCCGGCGCCGGTGACGATGGCCACCCGGCCCGTCAGCTTGCCGCTGCTCATCGGAAATGCGGGATCAGATGTTGGCCGATATTGCGGATCGTCGCCATCGTCGCCTCATGCGGTACGGTGCCCATCTGCACCAGGAACAGGATTTCGTCGGCGCCCGCTGCCTTCAGGCGCTCGACCTGGCGGATCGCGTCGGCGACCGTGCCATAG
>CAZNNJ010000014.1:0-3690 GCA_964574305.1 uncultured Rhodospirillales bacterium
GGGATGGTGGGACCGGAACCCGGGGGCCGGGGGGTGCCCGCACCAACGTCGCCAAAGTCACGGGCCGGAAGCCCGAGAGCGGCACCGTCAACAACCATATCTGCGGCAGCGCCTTCGGACGGCGGCTGGATATCGACATGGTCGAAATCGCCGCCGGCTTCGCCAAGCAGGTGCCCTATCCGCTGAAGATGATCTGGACGCGGGAGGAAGACACCCAGCACGATTATTACCGCCCCTATTATTACGACCGGGTGGCGGCGGGGCTGGACGCAAACGGCAGGCTGGTCGGCTGGACCCACCGCACCACCGCCTCCTCCGTCATGGCGCGCTGGGCACCGGACGGGCTGGAGAAGAACGGGCTGGACCCCGACGCGGTCGAGGCCGCCATCGGCGAGACGCCCTATGACGTGCCGGCGGAGCATTCCGAGTTCGTGCGCTGCGAATCCGAGGGCATCGCCACCGGCTGGTGGCGCGGCGTCGGGCCGACGCACAATATCTTCGTGGTCGAAAGCTTCGTCGACGAGTTGGCCGCCACGGCCAAGCAGGATCCGGTCGCCTATCGCCGGGCCTTGCTGGGGAGCAACCCGCGGGCGCTGGCGGTGCTGAACCTGGCCGCCGAGAAAGGCAATTGGGGCACGCCGCTCCCCGCCGGCCACGGAAGAGGCGTCCAGGTCCAATATGCGTTCGAGACCTATATCGCGACCGTGCTGGAGGTCGAGGTCACTGCGCAGGGCGAGATACTGCCCCGCCGTGTCGTCGTCGCGGTCGATTGCGGTTCGGTGGTCAATCCGGACACGGTGGAGGCGCAGATCCAGGGCGGCATGATCCTGGGGCTGGGCACGGCGATGTACAACGAGATCACGCTGGCGAACGGCCGGGTGGAGCAGAGCAATTTCCACGACTATCGAACCTTGCGGATGAACGAGGCGCCGAAGATCGAGGTCCATCTGATCCGCAACAACGAGAAGCCGGGCGGTATCGGCGAGACCGGAACCGCGGCCGCCGCATCGGCTTTGGGCAATGCGATCTTCGCCGCCACCGGGCGCAGGCTGCGCCGCCTGCCCTTCGCCAACCAGCTGCAAGAATCGTGAGGCCGGCGATGATGCGCACAGTCCTGCTGGCCGCGCTTGCCTTGGGCGCCGTATCGGCGCGGGCCGACGACCTGATCGCCAAGGGCGAATATCTCACCCGCGCCGCCGATTGCGCCGCCTGCCATACCGCGCCGGGCGGCCTGATGTACGCCGGCGGCCGCGCCTTCGCCTTGCCCATGGGCACGCTCTATTCGCCCAACATCACGCCCGATCGCAAGACCGGCATCGGCGGCTATAGCGATGACGAGTGGCTGAAGGCGCTGCAGACGGGCGTGGCGCGCGACGGGCGGCATCTCTACCCGGCGATGCCCTATGCCTCCTATACCAAGCTGAGCCGCGAGGACGCGCTGGCGATCAAGGCCTATCTGTTCAGCCTGAAGCCGGTCGAGACCGCCCCCACGCAGGCGGCAACGATGAAATTTCCCTACGACCAGCGCTGGGGCCTTGTTTTCTGGAACATGATCAATGCGCCGGACAGGCGGCTTCAGCCCGATGGAACGAAATCGGCGGGCTGGAACCGCGGCGCCTATCTGGTCCAGGGGCTGGGCCATTGCGGCGAATGCCACACGCCGCGCAACTTCATGCAGGGGCTGAGCGGCGGCAAGGCCTTCGCCGGCGCCAACCAGCAGGGCTGGCTGGCCTACAATATCTCCAGCGACAAGCAGGCCGGCATCGGCAGCTGGAGCGACGCGCAGCTTGCATCTTATCTCTCCACCGGCCAGGCGCCGGGGCGCGGCCCAGCCTCGGGCCCAATGGCGGAGGTGATCTCCTTGAGCCTGCGCTATCTCACGCAAGAGGACATCAGGGCGATGGTCGCCTATCTGCGCGACCGCCCGCCCCAGACCGACGGACCGCCTGCGGTTCAGAGCGTTTCGGCCGCGCCGTCACCCGATCCCCTGGGCACGCATCTCTTCAACCAGGCCTGTGCCGGCTGCCACCTGCCGGACGGCAAGGGAAGGCAGTCGCCCTGGGCGGCGCTCGGGGGCTCGCACACGGCCGGCGATGTGACCGGCGCCAACCTGGTGCAGATCCTGGCGCATGGATCGCAGATGGAGACCGCGCAGGGGCAGGTCTTCATGCACAGCTTCGCCGGCGCCTATAGCGACCGGGAGCTGGCCGCGATCGCCAACTATACGATCGGCCAGATGAGCGGCCGGCAGGGCCAGGTGACGCCGCAGCAGATCGGCGCGGCGCGCGGCACGGACGCGCACAAGCCGACCGATCCATCGCCTCAACTGGCCGGACTTCACTAACCGGCGACCTCCTGCGTGGCAAAATGGCAACAGACCGATAAATGTTATAATATTTCTTGCGAATGATATTGCGACCCATTCTTATTATCGTTAAGCGTGCCAGCGCAAAACGAGGGATGGGTGTCCATGAACTGCTTGAAGTACCTGCCTGCCGCGCTGACGGCCGTAACCTTGCTCGCTGTGCCGGCGCGGGCCGACGAGCCGCTTTTCGGCTTTATCTACGCCACCGACCTGCTGCCCAAGGGCCAGATGGAGGCCGAGCAGTGGGCGACGCTGCGCGAGGGCCGGTCGGAAGGCACCTTCCACCTGCTGCAAACCCGTTCCGAGCTGTCCTACGGTCTCGACGACGACCTGCAGATTTCCGGTTATCTCAATTTCGCCTGGGCCGACGTCGCCCATAACACGCCGGGCGGCGACACCTCGCCGCCAGAAATCTTCGCCGACTATCACGCCGATCCCAGCTCGCGCTTCGAGAAGGGCCGGTTCGAGAGCGCCTCGGTCGAAATCCTTTACCGCTTCCTCAGCCCCTATACCGATCCGATCGGCGCCGCACTCTATATCGAGCCGTCGGCCGGGCCGCGCACGGTGGAGCTGGAGAACCGGCTGATCCTGCAGAAGAACTTCTTCGACGACCGGCTGGTGACCGCCTTCAACATCACCGTCGGCTATGAGTGGCGCTATCTGCACGGCGATCCCGCCGAAGACCCGATGTCGACCGATTTCCACGACCATTGGGACAAGGAGACCGACGTCAATTTCGGCCTCGCCGCCTCCTATCGCTTCGTCGAGAACTGGGCCGCCGGGCTGGAGCTGCAGAACGAGCGCGAATGGGCGGGCCTCAGCCCCTTCCGCACCGACCATCGCACCAATGTCGCCTGGTATATGGGCCCGACCATCCACTATGGCGGCCAGTCCTTCTTCGCCACGCTGACCACGCTGGTCCAGCTGCCGATGGCGCACGATTTCGCCAACCCGGCCAACGAAACCTTCGTCGTCCACGGCATCACCAATGCCGACGATTTCGAGAATCTGCGCGTGCGGCAGCGTGGGAATCCAGCGATGCCGGCGCAGTTCATTTTCAAGCGCGGCGTAAGTTCCGGCGGGGCGTCCGACTAGAGTAAGCTCCACGTGTGCGGCCAACGGTTTGACCGCGTCGAAGGCATAGGAGATTCCCTTGCGCTGGCTTAGGATTCCGACGAAGAGCGCTTTCAGTTTGCGGTTCGCCGGCTTCGGCGCCGGCGGAGGCACTGGCGGCGCGCCATAGGGAACAACTTCGATGCACGCTTTCAGGGGCGCGATGGAGAGCGTGCTGAGTGTAAATTCGCTGGCGACGATGATCTTGTCGG
>CAZNNJ010000014.1:3700-21252 GCA_964574305.1 uncultured Rhodospirillales bacterium
CCCCGGCCAACGTAACCTTCGTCGTCCACGGCAGTACGTATGCCGACGATGTCGAGAATCTGCGCGTGCGGCTGAAGGCGGGATTCTATTTCTGAAGCCCAAGGCCGTCACTTGAAAAATCACCCTTAAAGGGTAATATATCGGCGTGGAAAAGCGGACACCCCATCACGATCTGACGCGAGTCAAAGCGAGTGTCGGATCGTTGGGTGTGGCGGCTTTCACGAAAACGGCGCTCGATGGCGGCCGGTCCATGGGGCTGACATCGACGGAGATGCTCGCCGTGATCGCAGGGCTTTCGCGGCGCAATTTCTACAAGTCGATGACAACCTATGCCGACCATAAAGTCTGGCAGGACGTGTATCACGCGGCAACGCCGGCAGGAAAAGACGCCTATGTCAAGATCACGTTCCGGGACACGGCGCCGGTCATTCAGTTCAAGGAGAAGTGACGATGACGCAATCTTGCCTGAACTGTGAATCCAAGAAGAATATGGCCCGGTTTGAGGACGAGACCTTCCTGATCGATCATGCCGGCATGTCCGCAACTGTCGACGGCCTTTCAGGGTGGCGTTGCGATGGATGCGGCGAGGTCGAGTTCGACGCGGACAGCGCACGCCGTTATGCGGAAGCCGGCGATGCGCTGGTGCTGCGCGAACGTGAGCTGCAAAGCAAGGAAATCCGCCGCATTCGGCGGAAGCTTGGCCTGAGCCAGGTGGCCGCGGCCCGTCTGACTGGCGGCGGCCACAATGCGTTTTCACGCTATGAGCGCGGCGAGGCGACACCACTGCCGGCCGTGATCAATCTCTTCCGGCTCCTGGACAAGCACCCGGAGTTGCTGAAGGACCTGGACGCCTAGCTGGCATTTCCGTCCGGCCGGCGCCGCACTATCTATGGGGGACCCAGCCAGAGGAGCCCCCATGCAGCCGAAAAGCACCGCGCTCGTCCTGATCGAATACCAGAACGACTTCACCACCGAGGGCGGAAGCCTGCACGCGGCGGTGAAGCCGGTCATGGACAGCACCGGCATGCTCGACAACACCGTCGCTACTGTCGCCGTCGCCCGGGAGATGGGTGTTCAGATCGTCTTCGTACCGATCGCCTTTTCGGACGATTATCATGAGCTGGCGCCAGAGCCCTACGGCATCCTGAAGGGCGTGGTCGACAGCCGGTCGTTCCGCAAGGGCAGCTGGGGCGCCGAGATCGTGGACGCTCTGGCTCCGCGGCCGGCCGACATCGTGGCCGAGGGCAAGCGCGGCCTGTGCGGCTTCGCCACCACCAATCTCGACTTCATCCTGCGCAGCCGCGGCATTACCGACATCGCGCTGGGCGGCTTCCTGACCAATTGCTGCGTCGGGTCGACGATGCGGACGGCTTACGAGAAGGGTTACCGGGTGGTGACCCTCCCCGACTGCACGGCCACGGTGAGCGAGGACGAGCAGCGTTTCGCCGTCGCCAAGAATTTCCCGATGTTCTCACGGCCCCTCGACCACAAAGCGTTCCTGGCCGAACTCGCGGGGTGAGTCCACCACCTGCGGTTCATCGAAAGCCCTGGGCCGTTCGTCGATCTGTCGAGCACCCTTGGCCGCTGGTCGATAACCGGGAGACCTGAACCGGCATCGGCTCTATCCGGAAGGCGCATCGTTCCGATCCTCCTTCCGGAGCCGCGCCGTGAAAGCGATCAGCGCAGCCTTCGCCGGCGCACTGCTCATCTTTGGCCCTATGCCTGCCGTTGCCGCTGCCACCGCACCGGCGCCGAAGGCGGTCACGCCGGCCGTGCATGTGATCCCCTGGCCGTCCGCCGCGGCGGACGGCGCCCGCAACACCACCGTGATCGAGCAGTCGGACGGGCTGGCGGTCGTCGACCCGGCTGCGACGAGGTCGGACGGGCGGCTGCTCGTCGGCGCGATCCGGAAATTGAGCCGCAAGCCGGTCAAGTACCTGATCTACACACACGATCGCGGCCGCGATCCCGCCGCCCGGATGTTCGTCAGACTGTGGCCGCACCTCACCATCGTCGCGACCGACACCGCGCGGGACGATGCGAGCGGCACGGCCATGAGCTACATCCAGGCCTACACCCATGATTATGCTGGCGAGATCGCCTTGGCACGCGAGCAGCTGAAGCGCGCCGACCTGCTGCCCGACGTGCGGTCCGGCTGGCAGCGGCTGGTCGACGCCGGAAAGAGCATCGTCAGCCGCTACAGCAGCATGAAGGCCTATCTGGCGACACTGACCTTCAGCGACCGTCTTGATCTTCCAGACCCGGAAACGCCGGTGGAGATTCTGTATCTCGAACGCGGCAATGGCGACGGTGGCGCCGTCGTCTGGGCGCCGACCGAGAAGGCGCTCTATACCGGCACCATCGCCGATCCCCTGCCCCACGCAATCGACCCGATATCCTGGGTCCGGCTGTTCGACCGGGTCGCCGCCTACGATTACGCCTACCTGATCCCCGGCCAGGGCGCGGTGCAGCAAGATCCCGCCTATCTGGGGAAGACGAAAGCCGCTCTCGCGAAGGTGGCGAATCTGCCGACGCCTCAAGGGACAGGCTGAAACCGGCTCACGCCGCGGCGACGCGCTTCTTCTCCGCCGTCCCGCCGGGCGGGATCAGCCAGTAGCGGGGCGGGATGGCGGCGCAATCCTCGTCGTAGAGGGCGGCCATCCGCGCGTGCTCCTCGTCGCTCCAAGGGTCGAAGGCCGGATACTCACCCTTGCCCGAGCCTTTCGGCAGGCGCCGGGTGATCTCGTCGACCATGTCGGCCGCGACCTTGGGGCCGAGGCGCATCGACAGCGTTTCGAGCGCGGTGACGGCGGGTTCGGAGAAAGATGGCCGCTCGGCCCTCGCATCCCCGTCCTGCTTGCCGGCATCGATGCCGAATGCAAGGTCGCGGAACACCGCCTCGCCATGGTCCCGGAAATCCTCCAAGCGCCACAGCTTGATCTCGGCGGGCTTCAGCGCCGCCGCGAAACGCTCGATCATCGCCGGCCATCTGAGTGAGTCTATGTCCAGCCTGGCGCGGAAAGCATCGAAGGTGACGAAATGTTCGGTATGGCGCATCGCCTCGCAATAGGCCGAGGCGGCGAAATGGTCGTATGACCGGATCGACATATACATCGTCACCCGGTGACCTTCGAGCAGCGCCTTCAGATGAGCCAGGCGCCTGCCCGAGCCTTGATATGGCTGGCCGTTGGCGATGAAGCCGTTGCACATGCCGACCAGGTTCTCGTCCGAGAGGATCAGGCCGCGGATGCTCGGCGGAACGCCCTGGGGGAAAAACCTGTCGAGGTGATCGTCGATACGGTACTGCCCTGCGGGAAATTTCATGAAGTTGCGGGTGAAGAACGCCCGGAACGGGCTCAGCGGCATCGCCCCGACGCCGGCGGCGTTCAGGCGCTGGCCGTTCTTCGCGATAAGGCCCTGCAGATACGTCGTCGCCGTCTTGTGAACGCCCACATGGACGTGAAGCTTCATCGGATAACCTCTCGAACCCGGTAAACACCGCCGGGGATCACGCGAATACGTACTAGAACGCCGATATGGTAGCGATCCGGCGCTGTAACGCCAAACGGCGCCGGGACGTTCAGTGCCGCCTAGCCGGCGGTATAGCCGCCATCGACATAAATGGTCTGGCCGGTGACGAAGCCGGCGGCGGGGGAGGCGAGGAAGACGAGCATGCCGGTGACGTCGGATATCTCACCCAGCCGGCCCAGCGCGGTGCGGCGGACGACCTCGCCATAGAGCTCGGGCTGGGTGCGGACGAGCTCGCGGTTGAGGTCGGTCACGATCACGGTCGCCCCGATCGTGTTGACGGTGACGCCGTAAGGCCCGAGCTCGAAGCAGAGTGCCGCGCCCAGATTGGCAAGGCCGGCCTTGCTGGCCGAATAGGCGGTGCGGGTCGCCATGCCCCGGCCCGACAGGATCGAGCCCATATTGATGATGCGCCCATGCTTCCTGGCCTGCATCGCCGGGGCGAAGGCGCGGCAGCACAGATAGGCGCCGGTCAGGTTGACCTCGACGATGCGCTGCCATTCGGCGAGCGGCAGGTCGGCGAGCAGCTTGGGCGAAGTGATGCCGGAATTGTTGAAGAGAATATCCGCCGGACCCAGCTTCGCCGCGATCTCGGCAGCGGCCGCGTTCACCGCCGCCTCGTCGGTCACCTCCGCCTCGACCACCAGGGCGCGGCGGCCCGCCGCCTTCACCGCATCCGCCGCCGCGTCCAATTTGGCCCGGTTGCGGCCGATAAGCGCGACATCCGCCCCCGCCTCGGCCAAGGCCAGCGCGCCCGCCGAGCCGATGCCGCCCGAGGCGCCGGTGACGACGGCGACCTGGCCGTCGAGGCGGAACTGGCTCATTCGGGCTTCACCTGGAAGCATTCGCGAAGCTCGATCAACGCGCGGATGCGGTCGCGCAGATGGGCGTACTGGCCGCAGAGCAGCGCATCCTCGCTTTTGCACAAGGTTTCGACCTCGCGCAGCATGTTGGCCAGGATGGCGTCGTCGTTTTGCTGGTCGGTCATGCCATCCCCCCAACCGTCATTGCGAGGATGAAAATCACAGCCGGTACCCCGCCTGGCGTTCGTCCTTCCAGCGCCGCGCCTTGTAGGCGAATTCGGGCAGGTCGGCACGCTGGACCTCGATCAAGGTCACCCAGATATTGTTACGCGCCTTGATCGAGGTGCGCACGGACTGGAAGAGAGCCCGGCGCTGCTCGGGCGAGAAAGTCATGGCGGCATGGTCGGCCAGGGCCAGCCTGACCTCGATCTCGGTCTTGCCGTCCGCGGTGGTGTAGACCCGGCCGGCATAGTCGGCCACATCCGTGTGGGCAAAGACCGCCGCGTCGATCGCCGACGGCCAGACATTGTTGCCCCTGATCTTCATCATGTCGTCGAACCGGCCGATCGTGCCGCATTCGATGGCATTCCAGCCCCAGCCGGTGCCGGTATCGCCATGGGCCACGAAGCGGGCCGCGTCGCCGGTGCGGAAACGGACGACCGGCGAACCCTCGACCGACAGGTTGGTGACCACCATCTCGCCCACCTCGCCCGACGGCGTCGGCTCCATGGTCTGGGGATCGACGATCTCGAACAGCGTCTCCCACTCGAAAAGATGAATCAGCCCGCGCCCGCCGGAGCGGGTCACCACGCCCCGATCGCAGGTCGAGCCGGCGAAACCGGCGCACTGCGTGCTGCCATAGCCTTCGGCGAGGTCGCAGCCCCAATGTTCCTCGATCTTCTGCGCCCACTCGATGGGATAGCCCTCGGCGGCGATGAACAGCGCCTTCATGTGCGGGAAGGCCTCGCGCGGCTCCATTCCCCGGCGCAGCAGCGCGTCGGTCAATGTGTGGAGGTAGTTGGTCGAGGCATAGATGAAATTGACCGCGCCCAGCTTCAGCATCAGGTCGATCTTGGCATCGGTCGACAGCGAGCCGCCGACATGGAAGCCCGTGGCGCCGACGATCCTGAGCCCCTCGCCCGGCCCCCAGCCGCCGGTGGTCATGCCGCCGGCCGGCACGCAGTTGATCGCCATATGGCCGGGCCTGAGTCCCGCCAGGAACCAGGGCAGCGCGTGGAGGTAGCCCTGCATATGGATGTCGCGCTGGCTGCGCCCATAAATCTCCTGCCCCTGCCCCGACGTGCCGCCGGTCATGTTGACCAGCGCCACTTGGTCGCGCGGGATGCCGAGGCGTGCGCCGAAGGGCGGATGGGCGATCTGGTCGGCCAGGAAATCGGCTTTGGTCGAGGTGGGGAAGCGGTCCCCGAAGATCTGGAGCGAGGTGATGTTTTCCGGTTTCAGGCCGGCGCCATCCATGCGGTCGCGGTAATAGGAGCTCTGGGCATAGAGCCGGTCGAGCTGGCGGCGCAGCTTGGTGAGCTGGAGCCTTTCCAGTTCCGCGCGGCTGAGGCCGGCGACATGGGCCAGCAGCGGGGATGCGGCGAAGGGGGATTGGGTCGGCATCATTGACCTCGCCCCGCGGGGGATAGGTCGGCGGCGCAGCCGCCGGGTGAGGGGGGCTTTCGCCAATTGCGCGACGAATTGGATGAAGCGAGATGGCGGCACCAGCCCCCCTCACCCGGATCGCTCACGCGATCCGACCTCTCCCCCGAGGGGCGAGGTAATATGCGCGGTGGCGTCATCATGCCGGCGCGAACACCGGCAGGGTAATCTCCGGTGTCACCTCGCGGAACTGGACCTTGAGGGGCATACAGGCGGTGACCTCCTCGGGCGTGCAGCCGACGATGTTGGTCGGCATGCGCACGCCTTCCTCCAAGGTCACCAGGGCGACGATATAGGGCACGTCCATGGCATAGATGTCCTTCGGCACGGGATGGCGGACGACGATCCAGCTGAACACTTCGGCCTTGCCCGAGGCCTCGATCCACTCCGCCTTGGGCGAGCTGCAATGCGGGCAGAAGCTGGTCGGCGGGAAGCGGACATGGCCGCAATCGCCGCATTTCACGATCTTGAGCTTGTGCTCGCGGGTGGCTTCCCAGAAGGGGGTGCTTTCCGGGTCCAGGACCGGCAGCGGCTTCTCGTAGTCCATGATCAATTCCCCAAGACGAGCGCGCTGCCGCAGGTCATTGCCCCGGCGGTAGTGAGGCAGGTTTCGACGCCCGGCACCTGGCGGATGCCGGCATCGCCGCGCAGCTGCTGCACCGCCTCGACGACATGGTTGAGGCCGTGGATATAGCCCTCGGACAGCAGGCCGCCGGCGGTGTTGAGCGGCAGTTCGCCGGTCGGCGCGATCCGGCCGCCCTGGACGAAGGCTCCGCCCTCACCTGGGTTGCAGAAGCCCAGCCCCTCGAGCTGCATGATGATCGAGTAGGTGAAGCAGTCGTAGATCTGGGCCATGTCGATATCCTTGGGCCCGATCCCGGCGCTCTTCCACAGGTCGTCGGCGATGTACTTGGCGTAGTTGTGCGAATGGTCGGGCCAGCGGATGGCGTCGAACAAATCATCGCCCTGGTCCGGGCCGCCGCCATAGGCGCCGCCCATGATGCGGATCGGCTTGTGCGCCATGTCCTTCGCCCGTTCGGTCGAGGTCACCAGCACGGCGCAGGCCCCGTCCGTCTCCAGACAGATATCCAGCATGTGGAACGGATCGACGATCATGCGGGAGTTGAAATAATCGTCCACCGTGATCGGCGTGCGCTGCATCGCGCGCTCATTGTGCTCGGCATTCTTGCGGAACTGGACCGCGATCTCACCCAGCTGCTCACTGGTCGTGCCGTATTCGATCATATGGCGGCGGCACCACATCGCCATCGCCTGGGGATAGGTGATCCAGCCGAAGGGCGCGGTGTACTGGGTGATGTTGTAGGCTGAGAGATCGCGCCCGCCGCCAAGCCGGAAGCCGGAGCGGCCGTTCATCGCGCGATAGCACAGCACCGTCTTCGCCAGCCCGGCCTCGATCGCAGCCACCGCCGACAAGATGATCAGGTTGGCCGCGTTGCCGCCCGACTGGAAATCGACCGCATAGCCAGCCTGTGGCACCCCGATCTCGGTCGCCACCGCGATGGCCGGGGCGCTGTCGTTGAAATTGTAGCTGACGATGCCGTCGATGTCGGAGATATTGAGCCCCGCATCGGCCGTCGCCTTGATGCAGGCCTCCGACGCCAGGCTGCGCACGGTGCGGCCGGACCGCTTGGAGAACTCGGTCCAGCCGATTCCGGCGATGGAATATTTGTCGCGTAAGGCAAACATGTGTTCCTCGTTAACGCTTGCCGAAGGCGGGCTTGCGCTTTTCCTTGAAGGCGATCAGGCCCTCGGTCGCATCCGGCTCTTCCGTCGCATAGCGATGGACATAGGCCATCTCGTATTTGAGCCCCGCCGTCATCGGCATGGTCAGCGTCAGGTTGGTGAGATGCTTTGCGCCTCTGAGACCGGCCGGGCTCTTCTCGGCCATGCCGTCGACCAGGCGCAGCGCCGCATCCTGCAATGCGTCGGCCGGCACCACCTCGCCCACCAGCCCGATCCGCTCCGCCTCGGCCGCGGTCAGCAGCTTGCCCGAGAGGATCAGCTGCTTGGCGCGCAGCAGGCCAATAGCATGCGGCAGGCGCTGCGACCCGCCCGCGCCCGGAAGCTGGCCGAAATTCAGGTGCCCGTCACCGATCCTGGCGGTGTCGGCGGCAATCACCAGATCGCAGGCCAGCAGCAGCTCAAGCCCGCCGGCGACACAGACGCCGTTGATCGCCGCGATATAGATCTTCTCCGACCTCTCGATCGCATCCAGCATGTCGAAGAAATCGCTGAGGAAGGCGTGGAAGCGCGGCTTGCTCTTATAGAGCGCGATATAGCCCTCGAGGTCCCCACCGGCCGAGAAGCTGCGCCCGCTGCCGGTGATAATCACCGCCAGGCAGTCGCTCGCCTCCAGCTCCGCGATCGCGCGGCGCAGATCCTTGATCGTCGCCCAGTCGATCGGATTGAGCTTTTCCGCCCGCGTCAGCGTGATCCGCGCGGCGTTTCCCAACCGTTCGATGGCGATGTTTTCGTAAGGCTGGTCGCTCATCTTCCCATGAAAACTGTCGGCTTGTCGGACAATTCTGGACAGTACACGCTGGGTGTGCTGCTATCAAGCCATGCAGACCCTTCCCCGCATCGAACGGGCCCCGGCCTACAGGCTGGTCTATGACGCGATCGAGAAGCAGATTTTCGCCGGCAGCCTGAAGGTCGGCGATCCTCTGCCGGCCGAGACCCTGCTGGCCGAGCAGTTCGGGGTGAACCGCTCCACCGTGCGCGAGGGCATCCGCCTGCTGGAGCAATCGGGGCTGGTGGAGCGCGAGGGCGCCAAGCGGCCGCGCATCGCCATTCCGCATTATCTGGAGCTCGCCTCGTCGGCCAGCCGGGCGCTGATCCTGGCGACCATCACCTTCCGCGAACTGTGGGAGGCCTCGTCGCTGGTCGAGCCGATGATGGCGGAGATCGCGGCGCGCAATATCTCTGACGCCGACTTGAAGCGGCTGGCGGACAATATCGCCGAGATGGAAGCGGCGATCCGGCTGATCGAGGCGAAGGAGATTTTCGATATCGACGATTTCGTCGGCCTGGACCGCGAGTTTCACGAAATCCTGGCCCAGGGATCGGGCAACCGGGTGCTGATCCTGTCGCACGAACCGATCACCAAGCTGTTCATCCCGGCCGGCCGCATCATCCTGCCGCGTCTGCAGACCTACCGCCGCGTCCTGGACGCCCACCGCTTCATTTATGAACGCCTGGCCGAACGCGACGCCGATGGCGCCCGCACCTGGATGCGCCGGCATATGAACGATTTCCGCAAAGGCTACGAGTTGACCGGCTTCGACCTCGACCTGCCGCTGGATGCGGCGCGGCTGGGTCTGGCTTGAAGAATTGAACCGCCAAGGCGCCAGGACGCCAAGGAAATCCGGTTTGTCCACAGATGAACGCAGATGAACACAGATAAAGTCTGACTATTACCGCCTTCGGCGGCGTAAAGCCGCGCAGCGAGAAAATTCATAATCTGCGTCCATCTGCGTCCATCTGTGGATAGAAATTCTTACCTTGGCGTTCTTGGCGCCTTGGCGGTTAAAAAAATTAGAATGCCCCACCCAGCCTCGGCGCGCGGCGGCAGAAGGGGATGGAGATCTTGCGCAGGCGCTTCAGCTCCTGCTGGTGGCGGCGGTAGGCGGGGTTGGCGGCTTTGGTGGCGGCGATCAGCGGCTGGGGGCCGCCGAAGCCGAGCACCAGGGCGACGATGCGGGGGTGCCAGTAGAGGCCCCGCGACAGTCTGTCGAGCGCTCCTTCCCAACTGCCGGGATGAAGCGTGCCGTCCAGGACCTGGATGATACGGCTCGCATGATCGCCGAACAGGGCGCTGAGCTCGCTATAGGTGAACCCCTCGGCGCGCAGCACATGGACGGTCATAGCGTCCTCGAAGCTCATCGCGGGGTTCTTTGCCGGTCTGCTCATGTCAAAACATCCTCAACGCACTTCGTGGCGAAAGAACGGCTGACATTGTGACGGCGGCCCGTCCTGATCCATTCCAGGAAAGGCCGCCTCCCTTAGGCACGGCGGGCCGCCATGCCCCATGCCCGGATGGCCGGGCGGGAACAGATGGTCCGCTGCTTCCTTCTGTTCAGCACTCAGCAATACGTAGAAAGGCTTGAGCGCGATCAGCAGCTTGGACAGGTCGTCGGATTCTTCCACGGCCATGCGCTGCCGATCCTGCAAGATCGTCTGCAGGTCGGGCGGCTGGGTCGCCACCTCGCGTGCCTTGCGCCGCGCCACGATCTCGGCGTCGCGCCGCTTGGCCTGCTCGCGCAGCACGTCGGCAACGGCGTTCCAGGCCTGGGTCTGGGCGTCGGTCACCTTGAGCGCGGTCTTGAGGAAGGCGAGATGCGCCTCGATCATCGCGCCCGGCAGCGGCGGCGCGGGCAGGTCCTTGGCGGCCGCCGCATGCTCCACCTTCGGACGTTCAGGCTGCGGCGCGCCGTCCGGGTCGGCTTCATAGCCATAGGCGAAGCCGACGACGAAGACGCCGACGGCGCCGATCGTCAGCATCACGGCCAAGCTCAGGCTGGGCAAGTATTTGGTATTCATGTTTTTCACCCCGTCGATTGAAGACGAGGCGAGTAAAGGCCCGGCGCGTTAACCGCTGATGTCGGCAAGGGCCCCGATCGTTACGGTTTGTAGCCTTCGGCCCGCTTGTTACAAACTGTTACCGAAGACTTCGGCGGTACTCGCCCGGGGCTGCTAGAACGGACGCCATGGCCACCACACCCCATCTTCTGGTCGTCGAGGACGACCGCGAAACCCGCGACCTGGTCGCGCGATACCTCACCGGACGCGGCTTCCGCGTCACCACCGCGCGCAACGGCGCCGAGATGCGCCAGGCGCTGGAGGCCGGCAATTTCAACCTGCTGCTGCTCGACCTGATGCTGCCGGGCGAGGACGGGCTGACCCTCTGCCGCAAGCTGCGCGCCGAGAAATCGGCCATCCCGATCATCATGCTGACCGCGCTGGGCGAGGAGGCCGACCGCATCGTCGGGCTGGAGGGCGGAGCCGACGATTACCTGACCAAGCCGTTCAGCCCGCGCGAGCTGGTGGCACGAATCACCGCCGTGCTCCGCCGCAGCGACCGGGCGGCGCCGGCCGAACCCGAGGACCGGCTCGCCTTCGCCGGCTTCGTCCTGGAGCCGGAGCGCCGGCGGCTGCTCAGCCCCCAGGGCCGGGAGGTGGACCTGACCGGCGGCGAGTACGACCTGCTGGTGGCACTGGCGCGCCGCCCGCACCGGGTGCTGAACCGCGACCAGCTGCTGGACCTGACCAAGGGGCGCGAGGCCTCGCCGTTCGACCGCTCGATCGACGTGCAGGTGAGCCGCCTGCGCCGCAAGCTGCAATGCGGGCCGGATGTGCCCGAGATCATCAAGACGGTCCGCTTCGGCGGCTATGTCTTCGCTGCGGAGGTGGTGACATGCTAGGCCTTGGCATGCTTGGGCGTATCCTACCCGACCGGCTGTCGCACTGGCTGGTCGCGCTGGTGGTGGGCGGCATTCTGCTGACCCAGGCGCTGGCGCTGAGCCTCTATCACGCCGACCGGATGCGGGCGCTGGAAAGCGCGCAATCGCGCCAGGCCGCCGAATGCGTCGCCGGCTTCGCCCAGATATTGCGGGCCGAATCGCCGGACCATCGCCGGATGATGATGCGGCCGCTGATGCGCGCCCATCGGATGGAGGACCGGCCCTCGTCCGCCCCCGATATCAGCGGCGATCCGCCGAGCATCGTCGGCCACCCGGAGGGGCCGCCGCCCGCAGATCTGGCGCCTGGAGATCTGGCGCGTGGAGATCCGGCGCAGGGGAAGCCGGCCCTTGACGATTCCCCGCCCGATGGTCCGCCGCCGGAGGGCCACCCGCCGGATGGCCCTCCGCCTGACGGCCATCCGCCGGACGGACTGCCCCCACCCGATGGCACCCATCCACCGGACGGGCGGCATCCGCCACCCGGCTTCGTTATCCAGCTGCCCGCAATGGCCGGCAACCCTTGCCCGGTCTTTGCCGGGCCGCGCCTCCTCGAGCATATACAGGCCGAAAGCGTGCTGCCGGACGGCACCCGGCTGATGCTGGATGCGCCGCAGATGCGAAACCGCTTCTTCACCCCCAGCTTCGCCGCCTATATCGCGGCGGTGATCGCGGTGGGCATGATCGGGGCGATCTGGTCGGTGTCGCTGGCGACCAAGCCGCTGTCCCGCCTGTCGGAGGCCGCCGACCGGTTCGGCGCCGACGTCCATGCCGCGCCGATCGCCGAGACCGGCCCGCGTGAGGTGAAGCATGCCGCCGCTGCCTTCAACCGCATGCAGCGGCGATTGCGCCAGTTCGTCATGGACCGCACCCGCATGCTGGCCGCGATCTCGCACGACCTGCGCACGCCGCTGACCCGCATGCGGCTCAGGGCCGAGATGATGGACGAGGGCGAGCAGCGCACCAAGATGCTCTCGGATCTGCTGGAGATGGAGGATATGGTCGGCGCCGCGCTCGCCTTCGCCCGCGACGAGAATGCCGACGAGGCCAGCCGGCCGATCGACCTCGCCGCGCTGATGGAAACCATCGCCGCCGACGCGCGCGACATGGACCAGCCGGTGAGCCTTAGGACCGCCGGTCCGCTCACCGTGCTGATGCGGCCCCGTGCGCTGAAGCGGGCGATCGTCAATATCGTCGACAATGCCGTGCGCTATGCCGGCCGGACCGAGCTCTGCCTGACCCGCGACCGCGACGAGGCGGTGATCCGCATCGCCGATCACGGGCCGGGCGTCCCCGAAGCCGAGCGGGAGAACGTGCTGCGCCCGTTCTATCGCTGCGAGGGCTCTCGCTCCCGCGACACCGGCGGCATCGGCCTTGGCCTCTCGATCGCCTCCGACACGATCAGCGCCCATGGCGGCAAGCTGATCATGGCGGAAACGCCGGGCGGCGGGCTGACGGTGGAGATACGGCTACCGGCAGCCGTTTGAATGCCTATATCGGTAAGAGCCGGCGCAGCGAAATGCCGGCTTCATTGGCCGATGGAGAGCCGGATGATACGAGCCGATATCCAAGCCTTTGCGGTGGCGACATTTGCCACTCTGGCATTTGTATGCACCGGGCAAGCAGCCCTGGCGGCATCCCCTTTCTTCGCCGCGCAGGTCAGCTATCCCGCTCCCGGGAAAGAACCGGTAGCCAAAATGGAATTCCCCTCCGGCGCAACACCGATCTCGGGACCCGAGATCGTCGCCGCCCTGTCGGGCCACACCGCTATGCTGCCCGGCGGCTTCGTCGAATATTACGCACCTGACGGCACGCTGCACGGCCTCGCCGAGGGCAAGCACTATGGCGGGCATTGGGAGGTCCGGAATGGCGACTTCTGCACACTGCTCCAAGACAGCGATTCCGACGTCTGCTCGCCGGTCGAGCGCCGCGGCGACACGCTCTATTGGAGCGTGGACGGCGAGCCGGAAGCCAGCCCGGTCACCATCGTCGCGGGCAATCCCCAGGGGCTGAACTAAAGGGTTCAGTGGTTCGCGCCCTTCCGGCAAATTCCATTTTCATTTTGTCACCCACGAAACGACGCCACATTTGCGTCAGATTTAACGTTTGAAGTTGGCCGATACTGCCTCGAGGAGACAATGCGTTCGCTCACCGCAGTCGGTTTTGCCTTGGCATTCACGATCTTTGGGCAGTCAGCTAATGCCGCCCCATGCACACGGGCGGAAGGGCTGCAAGCTGACCGATCGCTAGATCACCTCCATACTTGGAAAGACATCTACGCAGCCTACAAGAAATTAAGACAATGCGACGACGGCGCCATCGCGGAGGGGTATTCCGATGCGGTCGCAAAGCAGTTGGCCGGGTACTGGGGCAGCTTGAATAAGGCCCTTGCCCTTTTTGATTCCGACCCACCCTTCGAGGCTTGGGTGATCGGCCACCTCGACGAGACTAATACTCTGGAAGACTCACTGAGAATCTACCGGCTGAGCCAAACGGCCTGCCCCGCAGGCGCAGAAACCTTCTGCGGGAAAATCCAAGCAAGAATGCGGGAGGCGGAATGCCTTCCAAGTCACCCTGAAGGCGTCGGCTGTCTGGCTAGACGAGACGTTGGGTGGAAGTAGGGTGGGCAAGCCAAAGCAAATAAATTAATAAGAGCCGGAAGCTCAAGACACCAAAAAAGGCAACCTTAGAACTCCGGTTAATTCTCAACGGTCTTCGATTTTATTCCCAGACTATTGGGAGTTTGTTCCGCTTTATCTGCTCTTGCAGATCACCGCACCTGGTCGGCAAACCGCCGCTTGATGTCTGCCTTGAGGTCACCCTTGGCGGTCTTGCCGCCGGATGACACAGGCAGTTCGTCCACCAGGATCAGGTGCTCGGGGAACCATTCCTTCGAGACGCCGCGGGCGTTCAGATGCTGGATGATCGAGTCGAGGGTCACGGTCATGCCCTGGCGAGGGACGACATAGACGGCGACCTTCTCGCCGAACACCTTGTCCGGCGCGGCGACGGCGGCGACCAGGGCGATGGCGGGGTGGGTGCCGACCTCCTCCTCCACCGCGGGGGCGCTGATGTTCTTGCCGCCACGGATGATGAAGTCGGAGGTGCGGCCGATGACGCTGAGATAGCCGTCGGCATCGATATTCACGATGTCGCCCATCAGCATATAGCCGCCATGCGTGTAGAGCTTCCTGTTGCCGGCCTCGTCGTTCCAATAGCCCAGGCAGGTGGCCGGGCCGATGCAGCCGGGTTGGCCCACGGTGCTCTTGCCGGTGATGTCCTCGCCCGTGTCGGGATCGAACAGGCGGTTGTTCATCTCCCCAATAATGCGCCCCGCGGTCCGCAGCCTGCGCTCGCGGCTGTCCTCAGCGGTGGTGCCGGACATGAGGCCGGTCTCGTTCGAGCCGTAGAATTGCAGCACCGCGGCGCCGGTCACCTCCTCGAACTCGGCCGCGCGCTCATAGGGCACGGCCTCGCCACCGGTGAACATCGAGCGGAGCGACGACAGATCGCGCGGCCGTTCGGCCTGGGCGTTCAACAGCATGATGAACTGGGTGGAAACGCAGCAGAGAACCGTCACCTTCTCCCGCTCGATCAGGTCGAGCGCGGTATGCGCGTCGAACTTCTCCATCACCACGGTCGGCACGCCCATGATGGTGGGGGAGAAATGGGCGGTCCACATGCCGAAGCCGAACGGCGCCGGCACCGCGCCCATGAAGATCTCGTCGTCCTTGAACTGGCCGGAGATGGCCGCCCGCTTGTGGAAATAATACCAGCGGTTGGGCGTATGCATGACGCATTTGGGCAAGCCGGTGGTGCCCGAGGTGGAATTGAGCAGAAACAGCTCGTCCGGTGCGATGCCGAGACCCTGCGGCACCGGCCCCGTTGCCGTCGAGGGTTTGCCGTCTATCAGGATCGGCTTGTCGCCGGAGACGAAATCCGGCACCAGCACCAGATGCTCCAGCACCGCCCCCTGCTCGGCCACCGCCTGCTTGAGCTCGGAGGCAGGACGGCCGCGCTGGACCTCATGAGTGATCAGCGCCCGCGCGGCGGTGCGGGTCAGCAGATGCGAAAGCTCCCGGTCGCCGGCGCGCGCGCCGATGCCGACCGCGACCAGCCCGGCCTTTTCGACCCCGGCCAGGGCGACATGGACCGCCGGCCCGTCCGGCAGCACGACGGCCACCCGGTCGCCGCGTTCCAAGCCCAGCGCCAGCAGGGCGGCGGCGACACGCTCGGACGCAAGGTCGTAGTCCTTCCAGGTGAAGCGCGCAGTCTCGGTGATATAGGCCGGATCATCGGGACGTTCAGCCGCCAGCCTGCGGATCCGGTCGGCGTGCCGCTCATCGCTCCACCAGCCGTCGGAACGATACCTTGCGGCAACCTCAGGGTCGGCCGTGATGATCTTGGGCTTGGTGTCTACCGAACTCATGGAACTTCCCTGTAGCGGCCTTTTGGGTTTCGCTTACCAACCCAATAGACGCGGCGCAATGCGCCGGCATCGTCCGAACCGGTTAACCCCACCGCGACGTATGAATGAATCCCGATCAAGGCAGCGACACAGTGTTGCATCGACGATAATCGGCCGTTAGGGTCGCGCCACGATTCACAAACCTGTCAGCCGATTGGCCATGTCTGCCAGCTCGGCGATCCGAGGGGAAATTCCATGGCCAACACCTCACGCTTCCTGTTCGCCGCGCTGGCGGCGACCTGCCTGACCGTACCCGCGCTGTTGCAGGCCGCACCGGCCGAGAAAGGCTGGCCGATGGTCGAGGGCGACCTGGGCAACTCGCGCTATTCCACGCTGAAGCAGGTCAATGAAGGCAACATCAAGGAGCTGGGCGCCGTCTGGAACCACAAGTTCGAGGGCGAGGTGTCGCGCGGCACGCCGGTGGTGGTCGACGGTGTGATGTATGTGACCGCCGGCAGCCACGTCTATGCGCTGAACCCCAAGACCGGCGACGTGATCTGGGCGCATCAGACCGCGGTCGCCCCGTCCTTCCAGTTCAAGGGCACGACCATCGCCGAGGGCAAGGTGTTCTACGGCACCGCCGACGCCCATATCGTCGCGCTGGACGCCAAGACCGGCAACGAGCTGTGGAGCCACCTGATCGGCGACAACATGCCGATCCGCGCCGACAGCCCGGCGGCGGCCCTGACCTTGACCGGCCAGTATGTATCCGGCGCCCCGACCTATGCCGACGGCAAGATCATCACCGGCCTGTCGAACGGCGATTTCGGCGTGCGCGGCCGCGTCGTGGCGCTTGACGCCAAGACCGGCAACGAGGTCTGGACCTTCTATGCCATCCCCAGCCCGACCGATGTCGGCGGCGAGAGCTGGCCCAAGAACGACGAGTGGAAGCGCGGCGGCGGCGGCGTGTGGAACACGCCGGTGGTCGACAAGGAATTGGGTCTGGTCATCTTCGGCACCGGCAACCCGGTCCCGCAATGGGGCGGCGAACTGCGCGGCGGCGACAATCTGTTCACCGATTCCGTGGTCGCGGTCGATCTGAAGACCGGCAAGTACAAGTGGCATTACCAGACCGTCCATCACGACATCTGGGAGGACGATATCGGTACGCCGCTGGTGCTCTATGAAGCAACCGTCGACGGCAAGCCGCGCAAGGCGGTCGCCGCCATGCGCACCGACGGCTACATGTTCCTGCTGGACCGCGCGACCGGCAAGCCGATCCATCCGGTGGAGGAGCGGCCGCAGCCCCAGGCGCCGCGCCAGATGACCGCGCCGACCCAGCCCTTCCCGGTCGGCGCCGACCGCCTGGGCCCGGACTGCATCGATCCAAAGGACATCCCGGCCGGCTTCAAGCCGTTCTGCCATTTCCAGCCGATCGATTTCGACACGCCGAACGCGATGTATCCGGTGCTGACCGCCCGGTCCTCGCCGATGGCCCATGACCCCGGCACCAAGTATTTCTTCGTCGCCGGCCCGCCGGGCTGGCCGCTGTGGCCGCACCGCCTCGAGGAACCGCGCCTCCTCGTCGGCGGCAATGGCGGCCTGCCGGCCATCCACAGCCCCCGCAACCTGGCAGGCTTCGACACCCCGCCGCACAGCTCTGCCTGGGCAAAA
>CAZNNJ010000015.1:0-21230 GCA_964574305.1 uncultured Rhodospirillales bacterium
CTACAGTCTTGACGACGCCGCGCTCGCCTATCACACGGCGCCCCCCCCCGGCAAAATCGCGCTCACGCCGACCAAGCCGCTGATGACCCAGCGCGACCTGGCGCTCGCCTATTCGCCGGGTGTCGCGGCCGCCTCGCGCGCCATCGCCGCCGATCCGGCTCAGGCCAGCCGGCTCACCGCGCGGGGCAACCTGGTCGCGGTCATCACCAACGGCACGGCGGTGCTGGGGCTGGGCGCCATCGGCCCGCTCGCGGCCAAGCCGGTGATGGAGGGCAAGGCCGTCCTGTTCAAGAAATTCGCCGGTCTCGACGCGATCGATATCGAGATCGCGCAGGACGATCCGGCGAAGCTGATCGACATCATCGCCGCGCTGGAACCCAGCTTCGGCGCGATCAACCTCGAGGACATCAAGGCGCCGGAATGTTTCGAGGTCGAGACCGCGCTGAAAGCACGGATGAAAATCCCGGTCTTCCATGACGACCAGCACGGCACCGCGATCATCGTCGCCGCGGCGGTGGTCAATTGGCTCAAGATCTCCGGCCGCGCGTTGAAGGATGTGAAGCTGGTCGCCTCGGGCGCCGGCGCGGCGGCGCTCACCTGCATGGACCTGCTGGTCTCGATGGGCCTGCCGGTCGGCAACGTAACCGTCACCGACATCGCCGGCGTGGTCTATAAGGGCCGCACCGAGCTGATGGACCCGCGCAAGGAACGCTATGCGGTCGATACCAACGCCCGGACGCTCGCCGAGGTGATCGCCGGCGCCGACATCTTCCTCGGCCTTTCGGCCGGCGGGGTGATGACGGCCGAGATGGTCCAGGCGATGGGGCCCAACCCGCTGGTCCTGGCGCTGGCCAACCCGACCCCGGAAATCCTGCCCGAGCTGGTGCGGGCGGTGCGGCCGGACGCGGTCATCGCCACCGGCCGGTCGGATTATCCCAACCAGGTCAACAACGTGCTGTGCTTCCCCTTCATCTTCCGCGGCGCGCTGGATGTCGGCGCCACCGCGATCAATGAGGAAATGAAGCTCGCCTGCGTCCATGCCCTGGCCGAAATGGCGATGATCGAGGCGAGCGATGTCGTCGCCACCGCCTATGGCGAGCAGCCGCCTGCCTTCGGCCCCGACTATCTGATCCCGAAACCCTTCGACCCGCGGCTCATCCTGAAGCTCGCCCCCGCCGTCGCCAAGGCGGCGATGGACAGCGGCGTCGCCACCCGCCCGATCGCCGATTTCGACGCCTATCGCGAACGGCTGGGCCATGTCGTCTTCCGCTCGTCGCTGGTGATGCGGCCGCTGTTCTCCCGTGCGAAGCGGGCTCCGCAGCGCATCATCTATGCCGAGGGCGAGGAGGAGAAGGTGCTGCGCGCCGCCCAGGTCGTGGTGGATGAGGGCATCGCCCGCCCGGTCCTGGTCGGCCGCGCCGAGGTGGTCCGCGTGCGGATGAAGCGGCTGGGTCTCAGGATCAAGCCGGACGAGCATTTCGACCTGGTCGATCCCGAGAACGACCGCCGCTACAACGAATATTGGCGCGACTACCACCAGATCATGGAACGGCGGGGCACGTCGCCGGCCCAGGCGCGCACCGTGCTGCGCACCAGCTCGACCGTCATCGCCGCGATGCTGCTGCGCAAGGGCGAGGGCGACGCCATGGTCTGCGGCACGATCGGCCAGTATCGCCGGCATCTGCGCCACGTGCTGAACGTCATCGGCCTGCGGCCCCATGTCCGCACCGCCGCGGCGCTTTCGGTGGTTGTGCTGGAGGACCGGCCGCTTTTCGTCTGCGACACTTACGTATCTTACGACCCCAGCCCCAGCCATATCGCTGAGATGACGGTGCTGGCGGCCGAGCAGGTCCGCCGCTTCGGGCTGGAGCCCAAGGTCGCGCTGGTCTCCCACTCCGACTTCGGGACCCATGACGATCCGCCGGCGGAAAAGATGCGCCGCGCCCTGGCCGAGATCATGGCCCTGGCGCCGGACCTGGAGGTCGAAGGCGAAATGGCCGCCGACAGCGCCCTGTCGGAGGAGATCCGCAAGGAGATCTTCCCCAATTCGCGCCTCAAAGGCTCGGCCAACCTCCTGATGATGCCGACGCTGGACGCCGCCAATATCGCGGTCAACATGCTGAAAGTGGTCGGCGAGGCCCAGCCGATCGGCCCGATCCTGCTGGGCGCGGCCAAGCCGGTGCATATCATTACCCCATCGGTGACGGTGCGCGGGATCGTGAACATCTCGGCGGTGGCGACGGTGGATGCCCAGGTGGCGGAGGGCCAGCAGGGCTGAAGCCGCCTATTTCCCCGCCTTCCCCCGCGTCCCGAACCGCCGCGCAAGGATGGCCGAAATCCCGATCACCGCAGCCAGGATCGCGACGTCGAAGGCCAGATCGCTGACCGATTCCGATGCGTGCGGCCAAGCCTCGATCACGCCGCTGATGCCGACCACGGCGATCGCAACCCAGACAATGACGGCCCAGCGGCCTTCCATTTTCATGCCAGCATCCTCATTTGGCGCGTGCGCCCTGCTTTCTGATACAGAGAACACATGACCACCCACATCATCAAGCTCGCGGTCGGCATCCGCGACGTCGCCCATCTGGAATCGGTCCAGCGAGAGCGCGCCGCGACGCGCGGCGAGCCGGCGACCCGCCGCGCCTATACAAGGCACAAGCCGGTCCGCCCCGACGTGCTGGAGGACGGATCGCTCTATTGGGTGGTCCAGGGTACGATCCGCTGCCGCCAGCGCATACTGGGCTTCGAGGAAGAGGCGGACGCGGAGGGCCGCAAATACTGCCTGTTCGTGCTCGACCCCGACCTGATGCCGGTTGTGCCGACCCAGCGCGGCCCGTTCCAGGGCTGGCGCTATCTCAAGCCCGACGAGGCGCCCGCCGACCTGGAGCGCGGCGATGACGGCGAGCTGCCGCCCGACGAGATGCTGAAGGAGCTGAGAAGCCTCGGCCTGATCTGAGAATCCGTGACAATCCCGGCTTTGCACGGCATCTTCCTGCAGTATCAGTTGGGGAGACGCCGATGTCAGAGGATTCCGCGCACGCCTTCACGTTCAAGTCGCTGGAGGGCAAGCCGATGCCGCTCTCCCAATACGCCGGCAAGCCGATGGTGATCGTGAACACGGCGTCGAAATGCGGTTTCACCCCGCAATATAAGGGGCTGGAGGCGCTGTGGCAGGCCAACCGCGACAAGGGGCTGGTGGTGCTGGGCGTCCCCTCCAACGATTTCGGCGGGCAGGAGCCGGGGACCCATGACGAGATCAAGAACTTCTGCGAGCTGCGCTTCGGCGTCGATTTCCCGCTGACCGAAAAGGTCGCCGTCACTGGCGCGGACGCCCACCCGCTGTTCAAATGGATCGCCGAAAAGGGCGGCTTCCTCGGCCGGCCGCACTGGAACTTCTACAAATACCTGATCGGCCCGGACGGCAGCTTCGTCGACTGGTACTCCTCGATCACCGCCCCGCAATCGGGCCGTTTCACCAAGGCGGTGGAAAAGCTGATGGGTTAGGGTTCGGCGTACCGTTATTCCCGACTATCGCTTCAAGAAGCCGTCGATTCCCGCATGTGCGCCAGGGTAGGCCAGGTTTTCGACCATCGCCCGCGACGCGATGACGTAAGCGTCGGCGAGCGGGGCCTCCATCTGGCGCCGGAATGTCGTCTTGCCGAGCGCAATGGCCTCCGGCGGCTTAGCGGCGATGGTTCGCGCCGTATCGTCGATGACGGTGTCCAGCTCTTCGCCCGGCACGGCCAGATTGATCAGGCCGAGCGCGGCGGCGCGGCTCGCATCGATGAAGCGGCCGGTGAGCAACAGCTCCATGCTTGCCTTGCGCCCCATTGCCCGACTGAGGGCGACGCCGGGTGTCGAGCAGAAGAGGCCGAGATTGATCCCCGGGACCGCGAATTGTGCGGTCAGGGCGGCGTAGGCCAGATCGCAGCTGGCCACGAGTTGACATCCCGCTGCGACCGCGGCGCCCTGCACCCGTGCGATCACCGGGGCCCGGCACGCGCCCACGGCCATCATCAGCGCGGAGCAGCGTGCGAACAAGGCTTCGTGCTGGCGCGGGTCATCCGATGCGTTGAGCTCGGCCAGGTCGTGTCCGGCGCAGAATATCTTGCCGGCCGCTCCAAGGACGATAACCCTCACGCGCTCATCGGCTGCCGCCTCCGCCAGCGCCCCATCCAGCGCCACCATCATCGCCCCCGACAGCGCGTTGGCCCGGGCGGGATCGTTCAGCGTCAGGCGCGCGATCGGGCCATCGATCGCGCGAAGAACAAGATCATTTCTCATGGCGCTCCCCCCATGGCGACCTCGGTAAGACACTATATGTGAACGGATTCCGTTCTATCCCATTATCGCCGTCGGCGGCACTCATGGGGCGCTGCATATCGGCCGGCCTGTCCCGCCGCCGTCCTGCTTGGTTCATCTAAAAACCGCTCAGTGTCCACCCTTCCCGTTACCGTGCCCGCCATGCCCCTCGCCCTCGTCACCGCCACCCCCGTCGCCGCCATGCCCCCCCCCTTCCGCACCGCCCCCGCCTCGGCCCCCATGCCTTCCGCCTCCGTGACCGCCGCCGCCGTGGCCGCCATGGCCCCCGCCTTCGTGACCACCGCCGTGACCGCGCTCCTGCCCATGGCCAAGACCGCCATGCGCACTGTGCGACCAGCCGACATGCCGGCCATTATCGTGCCTGGAGAAGCGGTCAGCGGCGCCAAATCGCGCAGCGCCGGCATGACTCCAGGCCCCGCCGGCGAAGCGCTCGTTGATGACGGTGCTGTTATAAGACGAGAAGCGATTCATCTGGGCGTAGTCGACATTCACGAAGCCGCCGCCCCAATTGGGACGGCTCCAGCCCCAGAGCGGTCCGACCACGCCGAAGCCGAAGCTGTAGCCGATGCCGACATCCAGGCCGAACCCGGCGCCGGCCAGCACGAAGCCTGGCCGCGGCGCGAAATATACAGGCGGATAGGCCGGGTAGGCCCAAGCGCCGTAAACGACGGCCGGGTTATAGACCGGCACATAGACGACCCCGGGATTCGCCGGGGCAATGGTGATGGCGCCGCGTTCCCGCCTCACCGTCATTTGCGCCGTCGACTTCAGTTTTCCGCAAGACATCGACAGTTGCCGCAAGTGCTGCACCTCGCCCATGACGGCGACCTGCTGATAGATGAATGCAGTGCCGAGATCCTGAGTCCAGCTGGGCTGATCGTTCAGCTGCTGCACGAGCTGCGGGAACGGCAGCAGGAACTTGACGCTGGGGTCCCACGGGAGCGGCCGGATGGCGTCGAGCAGCGCGTCGCCCTTCAGCGATCCGTTGTCGCCCTCATGCAGCCATTTGGCGGCATCGGCGACATCCTGCGGGTAGGACGCGGCCATCAGAATGTTGGTCACCAGCTGGTCCGGATAAAGCGCGATGGGCGCCAGCATCTGGTCCAGCTTCTCTTTCGGGAAAGGCGCTGGGGCCTGGGCCTGGGCATCCGGCGGCGGGGCGGCTGGCGCGGCACCCTGGGCTGCGGTCTGCCCATGGGACGCCGTCGCCGTCAGCAGGAACGTGAGCGCAAGGACCGTGCCCCTGAAATTGTCGATCTTCATGATGAAAAGCTCCTCGACAGCCGGGATCGAGCTCGCAGAGTTCCGATGAAACCCGTTGCGAGCTCCGCTCCGGGACGAGCGCGGGCGGCTCGTGTGGGCCTAACCCAATCCACAGGTGGTAGTTCCATGCTGCGGCGCGGTCCATGCCGCCGCTGGGACGGCGCGCCATCCGCACACGAAAAAGGCGCGGACCTTGCGGACCGCGCCTTTCATGCCAAAGCCGAAAACCGACTTAGATGTAATAGGACTCCAGCGGCTGGAAGCCGTTGAAGGCCACCGCCGAATAGGTGGTGGTGTAGGCGCCGGTGGCCTGGATCGCCAGTCTGTCGCCGATCTCCAAGGACAGCGGCAGCTGATAGTCGGTCTTTTCATACAGCACGTCGGCGCTGTCGCAGGTCGGGCCGGCCAGGATCACGGCCTCGGTCGGGCCTTGGCGGGTGGAGGTGATCGGGTACTGGATCGCCTCGTCCATCGTCTCGGCCAGGCCGCCGAACTTGCCGATATCCAGGAACACCCAGCGCTTGTTGTCGTTGGCCGACTTCTTGGAAATCAGCACCACCTCGGTCTGGATCACGCCGGCATTGCCGACCATGCCGCGGCCCGGCTCGATGATCGTCTCGGGCAGGCGGTTGCCGAAATGGCGGGCCAGCGACTCGCGGATCGCGGTGCCATAGGCATTCGCGGTCGGCACGTCACGGCGATACTTGGTCGGGAACCCGCCGCCCAGATTGACCAGGCTCAGATGCACGCCCGCGGCCTCAAGCCGGCGGAACAGCTCGGCCGTCTGGGCCAGCGCATTGTCCCATTGCTCCGGGTCGCGCTGCTGCGAGCCGACATGGAAGGACACGCCGATCGGGTTCAGCCCCTTGCCCGGCGCGGCCTTCAGCAGCTCCTCGGCCATCGCGACGTCGCAGCCGAACTTGCGCGACAGCGGCCAGTCGGCGCCGACGCCGGAGGTGAGGATGCGGCAGAACACCTGCGAGCCCGGGGCGGCTGCCGCCAGCTTGTCGAGCTCGGCCGCGCTGTCGAAGGCATAGAGGCGCACGCCCAGCTGGTAAGCGATGGCGATGTCAGCCAGCTTCTTGATCGTGTTGCCGAAGGAGATGTGCTCCGGCTTCGCGCCGGCGGCCAGCGCCATCCGGATCTCGGCGACGCTTGCGGTGTCGAAGCGCGAGCCCAGCCGGGCCAGCCGCTCAAGGATCTGCGGCGCCGGGTTGGCCTTCACGGCATAGAAAATCTGTGCGTCCGGCATCGCGTTGCGGATGTCGGCATAGTTCTGCTCGACGACGTCCAGATCCACCACCAGGCACGGGGTGGCCGGGCGCTCTTCTTCCAGGAATCGTGCAATACGTTGTGTCATTGGTCCCCCCTGAACACCCCTGAGGGTGAACGAGCCTTCAAGATTCTCGATGGTTTTGAGAAGGCGGTCCGATTAACCGCGGCGAGAAGCGCGCATCTTCTTGCGCGAGGGCCAGCGCGGCCATTTCACCGGTTTGGACGCGGCGGGGCTGCGAACAGGCAACTCTTGAGCGATGACAGTGGGCTTCGGCCCACGGACAACAACATCCAACATCGTAACCTCCAACATGCCGCCTTGTTTAAGGGACGGTCAGAAGATACGCGTAACGTCGTTGCATAAACCCCAAGGTCGGATACCAGTAAGACCAGGGCCAGGGGCACGTGCGCCGTGCGAGTGAGGCGGCATATAACCCCATCCGCCGGCCATGAAAAGAGTGGAAATGTCTCAAAGCCCCTTGATTTTTGCATAGGGCATATGCGCAACTTTTG
The DNA here is from genome assembly GCA_964574305.1 of uncultured Rhodospirillales bacterium. GTDB lineage: Bacteria > Pseudomonadota > Alphaproteobacteria > BOG-932 > Roseiterribacteraceae > BOG-932. The sequence goes on from CAZNNJ010000015.1 coordinate 7,378, forward strand.
ATGGTACTTTGTCCCATTGCCTCAAGGGCTTGCCACGATTTTGACACGATCGGTTGCAGGTCGGCGCGCGATCGGGCACGGTTGCCGCTTCTTCACCCACCGGGCTCCCGATGGCGTATTTCCTCCAGCAATTGATCAACGGGCTGACGCTCGGCGCCATCTACGGGCTGATCGCGATCGGCTACACGATGGTCTACGGCATCATCGGCATGATCAATTTCGCGCACGGGGAAATCTACATGATCGGCGCCTTCGTCGCGCTGATCGCCATACTTGCGCTGACGTCTGTCGGCATCGTCTCCGTGCCGCTGCTTCTGCTGCTGGTCATCGTCGGCGCCATGGCCATCGCCGGGCTCTATGGCTGGACGATCGAGCGGGTGATCTACCGGCCGCTCAGGGGCACGCCCCGGCTCGCGCCGCTGATCTCGGCCATCGGGCTTTCGATCTTCCTGCAACAATATGTGCAGCTAACCCAGGGCGGCCGGGTGAAGACCCTGCCGCCGCTGATCCCCGGCGGCTTCACGCTCATGACCGGCGATAACGGCTTCGCCGTCGGGGTCAGCAATTTCCAGATCGTCGTCTTTATATTGACGATCCTGCTGATGACCGGCCTGACGCTGGTCATCAACCGCACCGGGCTCGGCCGGGCCCAGCGCGCGACGGCGGCCGACCCGCTGATGGCGGCGCTCTGCGGCATCGATGTCGACCGCACCATCTCGGTCACCTTCGTCATCGGCGCGGCGCTGGCCGCCGTCGCCGGCGTGATGGTGGTGCTCTATTACGGCGTGATCGATTTCTTCATCGGCTTCCTGGCCGGGCTGAAAGCCTTCACCGCCGCCGTGCTGGGCGGCATCGGCTCGCTCCCCGGCGCCCTGCTTGGCGGGCTGGTGCTGGGTCTGGTCGAGTCCTTCTGGGCCGCATACGCCGACGCTGCCTATAAAGACGTCGCCGCCTACGGCATTTTGGTCCTGGTCCTGATCTTCCGGCCGAGCGGGCTGCTGGGCAGGCCTGAGATCGAGAAGGTCTAAGGTGGAGGCGCGCGCTCCAATGCACGCCCTGCGGGGTGCGGCCTTAGCCGCGCTCGTGGCTGCGGTGCTCGGCCTGCCTCTGATCGGCTTCCGCTTGGTCGACCAGGCCGGCGGCGAGGGGCTGGTCATGCGCTGGCCGGATTGGGCGACCGGAATCGCCCTAACTTTCATCGGCCGGCTGGCGCTGGCGCTGATCGACGTCGGTGCAGTTCGCCTGACCGCTATGGTTATGGTGCTGTTTGCGGCGGGCTCGGTCTTTATCCCCTGGCCGACCCAATTCCTACGTATCCTGGCCGTCGGAGGCGCCCTGGCTCTGGCTGTTTACGCCGCGCGAATATGGGCCGGGCCCCGGCCGGTCGCGGTGGCTGCTGCTGCGGTCAGGCCCATCGGGCGCTACCTGCCCTGGCTGCTGATCCTGTTCACAGTGGCCTTGCCGATGCTCCCTTTTGGGGATCGTGGCACGGTCGACAAGGCGACGCTGATCCTGATCTACGTCCTTATGGGCTGGGGTCTCAATATTGTCACCGGCCTCGCCGGTCTGCTCGATCTCGGCTACGTCGCCTTCCTCGCCATCGGCGCCTATACGACTGCGATCCTCAGCAACCGTTTCGGGCTGACCTTTTGGGAGTGCCTGCCGTTGTCGGCGATTGCGGCATTGAGCGCGGGCTTACTGCTCGGCTTTCCGGTGTTGCGTCTTCGCGGCGACTACTTTGCCATCGTCACGCTGGGCTTCGGCGAGATGACCCGCATCATCGCCAATAACTGGCGCTCTCTGACGAACGGCTCCCAAGGCATGGGAAATCTGCCTCGGCCGAGCTTCTTCGGAATGGCGGACTTCACGAACAGTCCATCAGCCGGCAATAGGGCATTCAGCGATCTGTTCGGCATCCCGTACAGCCCTGCCCAAAGGGTGGTCTTCCTGTACTATGTCGTGCTCGCGCTGGCCCTGGCGGTGAATGTCTTCACCCTGCGCATCCGCCGTTTGCCGCTTGGCCGGATGTGGGAGGCGTTGCGAGAGGACGACATAGCTGCGGCTGCGCTCGGCATTGATCGCCGGAAGATCAAGCTCGCCGCCTTCGCCATTGGCGCCGCATGGGGTGGTCTCGCCGGTGTGGTGTTCGACGCCCGCCAAGGCTTCATCACGCCGGAGGCCTTCGGCTTCATGGAATCCATCATCGTCACCGCCATTGTCGTCCTCGGCGGCATGGGATCGCAGCTTGGCGTCGTTTTGGCTGCCATCATCGTTGCCGGTCTGCCGGAGTTCTTCCGCGATCTGGTCGATTACCGCCAGATCGCCTTCGGCGCGGCGATGATCGCGATCATGCGCTTCCGCCCGCGCGGCCTGATCGAAACCCGCCGGCCGACGGCGGTGCTGAAATGACGCCGATCCTCGACATCGATGGGCTGACGATGCGTTTCGGCGGGCTGACCGCCATCGATGCCGTGTCGTTCGATGTCCGCCCCGCCGCGATCACCGCGCTGATCGGGCCGAACGGGGCCGGCAAGACGACGTTGTTCAACTGCGTCACCGGCTTCTACCGCCCGACCGGGGGCTCGATCCGGCTGAATCGTGGCAACGGGCAGGTCCAGCTCGCCGGCCTGCCCAACCACCGCATCGCCCGGCTGGGCGTGGCGCGGACATTCCAGAATATACGCCTGTTTGCCAAGATGACGGTGCTGGAGAATCTGCTGGTCGCCCAGCATGCCGAGATGATGCGCGCCTCGATGTTCTCGGTCGCCGGCCTACTGGGCCTGCCGTCCTATCGACGGGCGGAGGCGAAGGCGCTGGACACCGCCCGCTACTGGCTTGACCGGCTCGGCCTCACCGCCCGCGCCAACGATCCGGCCGATGCGCTGCCCTATGGCGATCAGCGGCGGCTGGAGATCGTCCGCGCCGTCTGCACGGGCCCGCGCCTGCTGTGCCTCGACGAGCCGGCGGCCGGCCTCAACCCGCGGGAGAGCGCGGACCTCGCGACCCTGATCCGCGCCATCTCGGCCGAGCTCGCTTTGGCCGTGCTGCTGATCGAGCATGATATGAGCGTGGTGATGGGCATCTCCGACCATATCGTCGTGCTCGATTATGGCCGGAAGATTGCTGAGGGCGCGCCCGCCGCGATCCGCGCCGACACGGCGGTGATCGCCGCCTATCTGGGCGAGCCCGAGGACGCGGTCGCCTGATGCTGGCACTTCGGGGCGTTTCCGCCGCTTATGGGGCGGTCCGCGCGCTGGACGGCGTCGACCTCACCGTCGGCGACGGCGAGATCGTGACGCTGGTCGGGGCCAACGGCGCCGGCAAGACCACCCTTCTGATGACGATCTGCGGCCGTCCGCGCGCCGCTGCCGGCACGATCCGGCTCAAGGGCCAGGACATCACGCGCCTGCCGACCAATCGCATCGCCGCGCTCGGCGTTGCCCATGCGCCGGAGGGGCGGCGAATCTTTGCCCGGATGACGGTGCGGGAAAATCTCCAATTGGGCGCCCGCCTGGCGCCGCCGGCCAATTTCGGCGGCAATCTCGAGTCCGTCCTGGCGCTGTTTCCCCGCCTCGCTGAACGGATCGACCAGCGCGGCGGCACCCTCTCAGGCGGGGAGCAGCAGATGCTGGCGATCGGCCGCGCGCTGATGGCGGAGCCGGAATTGCTGCTGCTCGACGAGCCCTCTCTAGGCTTGGCGCCGCTGATCGTCACCCAGATCTTCGCCGCCATCGGCCGCATCAACCGCGAGCGCGGCACCGCCATCCTGCTGGTCGAGCAGAACGCCCACCACGCGCTGAGATTGGCGCATCGCGGCTATGTGCTGGCGACCGGCCGTGTGGTGATGCAGGGGCCGGCGGCGGAGCTGGCTGAGAACAAGGATATCCAGGCGGCTTATCTGGGCGGCCTACCGGCTTAACGACACCCGCCTAATCGAGATAGCTGACACCGGTCAGCGCCTCCGAAACCGTCCACAGCCGCGCCGCGGTCTTCTCGTCCCTGGCCGTCGGCATGCAGCCGACCTTGGCGGGCCAGCCGCGCATCTCCATCGGGCCGCCCGGGCCGATATAGTCGCCGCCGGCGACGCCGGTCGCGGTCGCGGCATAGAGCTGCGGCAGGGCGCCCATCGCAGCCGGCTGGGCGATGATCGAGGTCGCCAGCCGCATTACGAAGCCGCCTTTGTCGGGGTTGGTGTTGGAATAGCCGGGATGGGCCGCCACCGCCTTGACCGGAATTCCGGCTTTCTTGAGCCGCCGGTCCAGCTCGAAGGTGAAGAGCAGCGCGGCCAGCTTGCTGCGGCCATAGGCCTCCATCGGCTTGTATTCGGTATGCTCGAAATTCAGGTCGTCCAGGTCGATGCCCTTCACCAGCCGGTGCGCGGTCGAGGATGTGTTGACCACCCGGGCGTCGGTCCCGGCCTTCAGCGGGTCGAGCAGCAGGCCGGTCAGCACGAAGCTGCCCAGGTGGTTCACGCCGATATGGCGTTCGAACCCCTCCTTGGTCTTGCCCTCTGTCACCAGGATCGCCGAGGCGTTGTTGATCAGCAGGTCGATATGGTCGAAGCGCCCGTGCAGTGCCTCGGAAAACCGCCGGATCGAGGCGAGGTCCGACTGGTCCAGCGCCATCGCTTCGACCTGCGCATTGGGAAACTGCCGCCTGACCTTGGCCGCCGCATCCTCGGCCTTGGCCAAGTCGCGCGTCGCGATCACCACATGTGCGCCGGCGCCGGCCAAGGCCTGGACGATCTCGAGCCCCAGCCCGCGATTGCCGCCGGTCACCACCGCGATCCTGCCCGTCTGCGGTGGAATATCCGCGACCGTCCATTTCCGCGCCATGCATCCCTCCCTGTCGTTTCTTTCTCTTTACACAGAAAACCCGGGACACGCACAGCGCATCCCGGGCTCACTGAGCGCAGCGCCGCTCAGTTCTGGGGCGGTGTATCCGTTTCCGGCGAGCCCGTTTCCGGCGCGGGTGGCTTGCGGCGGTTGGCCAGGAAGTCGTCGAACTCGGCCTTATCCTTGGCGAAGCGGAGATTGTTCAGGAATTCGCGGAATTCCTTCTCCTCGTCCTCCAGCCGGCGCAGCGTCTCGGCGCGGTATTCGTCGAAGGCGCGGTTGCCGCTCGACGGCGCGCGATGGTGGCGCTCGAAATGCTCGGCCACGCGCTGTTCCCAGCGCGCCCGCTTCGCCATCATCCGTTCCTGCCAGCGGGCGCTCCAGTCGTGATCACCATGGTGACGGTGGTGTCCGCACATCATTTTCATGCTCCATATCGTAAGGGCCAGGGCAACAAGGCCCAGTGGCCAGCAAAAGAGAAATCCCAGGATCATCAGCCCGATCACCGCCGGCCCGGCATGCCAGCCGCGATGGTGGTGCCAGTGGTGGTGGTCCTGCCAGTCGTACCGGCCGGAGTCCTCATAGGGGACTGGGTACGCCGGCCCTGCTGTGGTGTTCATTACCTAACCTCGTGTTAATGTAAATCACATTAACATTAGTGGCCCTGGGCCGATCCAGTGTCAAGTGCGGTCCGGAAAGAATCTCGCTTAGGCTTGCTGCGGCAGGCCCAGCCCCTGGAGATAGACCAGCACCCCGGCCTCCAGCAGGTCCTCCGGCGACATCGGCATGGCGCGGACCGGCTGGGCGCGGCCGCCGAACAGCGAGGCGATGCCGTGCGACAGCGACCAGACATGCAGCGCCACCATCAGCGCCGGCGGACGCTTGCCCTCCGGCAGGCCGGCGATGGTCCGTTCCGCGGCGTTGCGCAGTATGGCAAAGGCACGGTCGCCGGCGTCGCGCAGCTCGGGCGTCGCGTCCAGCGCGATCCCGGCCTCGAACATCGCGGCGTAGTAGCCGGGCTGGGTGCGGGCAAAGGCAAGATAGGCCGTGCCGACGGCGCAGAGCGCGGTCAGCGGGTCGGGCGCGCCGTCGCTCCAGGCCTGGGTCAGCGCCTCGGCGAAGCGCTCGAACCCCTGCTGGGCGATGTCGGCCAGCAGATGGTCGCGGTCGCGGAAATGGCGATAGGGCGCGGCCGGGCTGACCCCGGCCTGCCGCGCCGCCTCGGCAAAGGTGAAGCCCAGGGGGCCGCTCTCGGGGATCAGCGCCAGCGCCGCCTCGATCAGCGCCTCGCGCAGATTGCCGTGGTGATAGCCGGCGCGGCCCCGCCCTTGCCCGTGATGCCGCCAGCTCATTGGTGATGCCCAGTCAATGTTGATGCATGCATGATGTGAGAAGCATTTACATCATTCGTGCCGCCGCCGCACCGTGTCGCGTATACGATCTTCGATTCGCCCCGCTATCATACCCGTGTCGCTTCCAAATCGGGGATATCGCAATGCGTCTTGGCCTCGCCCTCGCCCTCCTCACCACGCTCGCCCCGGCGGCCTATGCCGATATCGAGATCGCGATGGTCGCGCCGATGACCGGCTCCGACGCCAGCCATGGCGAGCAGCTGCGCGATGGCACGCTCCAGGCGGCCGACGACATCAACGCCAAGGGCGGCGTGCTGGGGCAGAGGCTGCATGTCACCGTCCACGACGATGTCTGCGACCCGAAGCAGGCGGTGGCGATCGCCAACCAGCTGGCCTCCAGCCCGCCGGCGGTGGTGATCGGGCATTTCTGCTCCGGCTCCTCGATCCCGGCCTCGGACGTCTATGCCGAGGAGGGAATCCTGATGATCTCCCCCGGCTCGACCAATCCGAAGCTGACCGATGCCGGCCATTGGAACGTCTTCCGCATCTGCGGCCGCGACGACCAGCAGGGCGCGCTGGCCGGCAAGGACCTGATCAGCCTGTTTCCCGGCAAGAAGATCGCCATCGTCGACGATCGCCAGACCTACAGCCAGGGCCTGGCCGACGAGACCCGCAAGGCGCTCAATGCCGGCGGGGTGAAGGAGGTGCTGAACGATACGATCACCCCCGGCGAAAAGGACTATTCCTCGCTCGTGACCAAGCTCAAGCAGGCCGGGGTCGAGGTGCTCTACTATGCCGGCTATCCGGTCGAGGCCGGGTCGATCGTCCGCCAGATGAAGGAGCAGGGCCTGCCGATCGTCGTGGTGTCCGGTGACGCCGTCGTGTCGCGCGATTTCTGGGCGATCACCGGCGCCGCCGGCGAGGGGACGCTGATGACTTTCGCGCCCGATCCCACCCACGATCCCAAGAATGCCGGTGTCGTCGACCGGCTGAAGGCGGCGGGGCGGCTTACCGACGGCTATCCGCTTTTCGCCTATGCCGCTGTCCAGGCCTGGGCCGAAGCCGCGGCCAAGGCCGGTTCAGCCGATGGGCGCAAAGTGGCGGACCAGCTCCATGCGCTGACCTTCGACACGGCGCGCGGGCAGGTGAAGTTCGACGCCAAGGGCGACGTCCAGGGCAACAACTATGTGATCTATCGCTGGCATGACGGGGCGTATGCGGAGCTGAACCCCCAGCCCTAGGCTATTTTGCCAGCAGGGCGGTCCGCAGCCAGCGCTTCAACTCGGCGACGACCTGGTCCAGCGGGAAATCAGTCTGGTTGAAGGCGTAGCGCAAAATATGCGCTGCCGCGTTCGCGGCGACGGCGAGGCGGATTTCCAGGGATGGCCCCTCTTCGAAGCCCAGCTTCTGGACGGCATAGGCCCGGGCCAGCTGGATCGCCGCGCCGCTCATATTGTGGGACCCGCGGAAATGGTCCGCGTTCGGCGAGGCATTGATCCACAGCGAGCGGAAGCCGGGCTCACGGCTGGCGAAGGCGACATAGACGTCGATCGCGTCGTCGATGATCTTGCCCGCGTCGTCCAGCGCGACGCTGGCGAAATAAATCTCATAGAGCTTCTGCAGCCGCTCGAGATGCGACAGCGCCACCGCCTCGAGGATCGCGTCCTTGCTCGGGAAGAAGCGGTAGATCGAGCTGAACGACGCCTCGGCCGCCTCGGCGATCTGCATCATCGTGATCGCTTCCAGCGGCATCGTGTCGGCCAGCATCGCCGTCGCGGCGAGGATTCGCTGGACCTTGTCCTGGCTGCGCCCCTGGATCGGGCTGCGCCTGACCGCGGACAGCGGCGGCTCGATCTGCGTGGCGGCAAGCAGCGGGTGAAGCGGTGCGGCGACGTTACGAGTCATAATAGTTGTGCTGATGAAGCATGAATACACGCCGAGTCAATAGTCGATAGACGAACCCTATCTTTGCAGCAGATGAAGAGATGCTTTTCGACACACTGGAAGGTTACCCTTTGCCGCCCAGTGCGCGATTGAGGATTCCGGCCAGTCTAACCCCTGCGCGGGCCAGTTGCAGGCGGATCGTTTCGATCGAATCCGTTACATAGTCCGGGGGCAATTCATAGCTGCCGTCGGGCTTCTGCGGCGGCAATTTGCCATAGGCATGTTCCTTGGCCAAACCGAACGCTTCCAGCGCCCAGTCGGTCGGCGAACCCTTCGACATCTTGTCGAACGACTTGCTCTGGCGGACGCCGTCGGCGATGTCGTCGGCGATCGGCTTGGGGTCGTCGCCCAGATAGTCGAGGAATTCGGCGTCCCAGTAATGGCGCAGCGTCCCCGGCTCCCCGCCGCCGCCCGCCACGCGGGTCGCGTCGCCGCCCTGGTTGCCGTCGTCGCTGACATAGAGCGGCTGATGCAGGTCGGCGACCAGGTTCAGCAGATATTTCAGCGCCAGCAGCTTTTCCGCCGTGCCGGCCGCCTTGGACGACAGCTCCTGCGCGAACTGGTTGACCTTGTCGATCGCGCAATCGGTTGGGCCTTGGCTCGCTGTCTTGCCGGCGGGCAGCTTCCCGCCCGGACAGGCGGCCTTCATGTCGGGATGGGCCAGCTCCAGCTTCACATTGTGCCAGGAGTCGGTCACCGCCATCTGCGCCTGCGCGGTCTTGCGGTCGAGATCGCGATGGGCGTCGGCCCACACCGCCTCGCTGGCGATGTCGTGTTTTGTCAGCGGGTCGGGGTCGGCCGCCAGCATGGCGTCGACCTTTTGCTTCACGGCGGGGTCGAGATAGTGGTCGGCGATCAGCGCGATGATCTTGTGCCCCTCCTCGTCCCAGGCAAAGGCTTTGCCGGGCAGCAGCGCGCCGGCGATCAGGATCGGAACCAGATAGTGTTTCAGCACGCTTTGCTTCCCATTTTTAGCGCATTTTCAGGATGACGACGGCGTCGCTGGCCGCGTCTGTCTTGGACCTGATCTTGGCGACCTCGGCGCCGGTGACGGCGGCGGCGCGGTTGCCCCAGTTGGAACGGATATAGTTCACGACTTGCGCCACTTCCTCGTCCTTCATCAGGACGCGGAATTGCGGCATGCGATAGGCGTCGGGCATGCCGGCCACCACCACCCGCGACGAGCCGTTCAGCACGATATTGATCAGCGAGGTCGGGTCGGTGTCCTGCACCGCCGGATTGCCGACCAGCGGCGCGATATAGGGCGCGTGGCCCTTGCCGTCGGCCAGGTGGCAGGCGGCGCATTGCTGGCTGTAGAGCTTGCCGCCCGGCGAACCGTCGGCGACGGCCACGTCCCCATGCTCGTTCGCCGGCAGCGACTTCAGATAGGTCGCGATGGCGGTGAGGTCGGCGTCGGTCAGATACTGGGTGCTGTTGTTCACCGCATCGACCATCGTGCCGAAGGCAGTGGCGCGGCTGTTATGGCCGGTCTTCAGAAACTGGGCGACGTCGGCCACCGACCAGCTGCCAAGGCCCGAATCCGGCTCCGCGCGCAGGCTCGAGGCGAACCAGTTGTCCAGGTTGCCGCCCGACAGATAGGCGGTCCGGTCCTGGTCCAGCGCCTTTTCCTGAAAGAAGATGCCGCGCGGCGTATGGCAGCTGCCGCAATGGCCCAGCCCCTGGACCAGATAGGCGCCGCGGTTCCAGGCCTCGTCGTGCGTGGGATCGGGCGTGTAGCCGATCTTGTCGGTGAAGATCGCGTTCCACACGGCCAAGGGCCAGCGCCAGTTGAGCGGCCGGGGAATCTCGGTCGGCGCATTCCTGCGGCTGGCGGCCGGCACGCTTTCCATGAAGAAGGCATAGAGCGCCTTCAGATCGTCCTCGCTCACCTTGGCATAGGACGGATAGGGCATGGCGGGATAGAGATGATGCCCGTCCTTGGCGACACCCTGGCGCATCGCCCGCTCGAAATCCTCGAACGTGTAATCGCCGATGCCGGTTTCCTTATCCGGCGTGATGTTGCTCGTATAGAGCTCGCCCAGCGGCGTCCCCATCTTGAGGCCGCCGGCAAAGGGCTTCTCCCCCGGGCCGGTATGGCAGACGACGCAGTCGCCGGCGCGGGCCAGATACTCGCCCTTGGCGATCAGCTCGGGCGAGGAAGCGCCGGAGGCGGCGCCGGAAAGGGCCAGCGCGATTGCACCGGTGATGAGCGATATCCGCATGGTTCTCTCGGATGTCAGACGGGGACAGGGGTTTCGGAGACGGATTCGAGGTCGCGGCGCAGGGTGCGCCCGGCGAGCATGAAATGCACCCCGCCCCACAGCGCCAGCAGGTTGGCCCCGGCCATGCCGTAGCCGACTGACATGGCCCCGGCAGTGGGCGCGAAATAGTCGCTGATCGACCCGGTCAGCAGCGGCCCGATGCCAAAGCCGAGCAGGGTGGTGAGCAGCAGGAGGATCGCCGCCAGGGTCGCCCGCATCCTGGGCTGGACCAGCGACTGGCAGACGCCGTAGGCGGCGCCGTACCAGGCGGTGCCGCCGACCATCCAGATGCCGGTGAAGACGAGCGCTGTCAGCGTGTCGCCGATGCCGACCGCGGCCAGCGCCAGCGGCAGGCAGGCGAAGGCGAGCACCGCCGGGATCCACACCCGCCAGCGCTCGTCCCGCCCGGACAGGCGGTCGACCGCGATGCCGACCAGCACCATGCCCACGGCGCTGGCCGGATAGGTGGCGACGCTGATCTCCCAGCCGGCATGCTGCGGCGGCACGCCATGGACCCTGGTGAAGAAGGCGAACATCCACATGCCGAAAGCATTGATGGCGATCGTCACCAGCGTGATCGCCGCGCCCAGATGCAGCAGGGACGCCCGGCTGAAAATGAATTTCAGCGTCTCCATGACCGGCGGTGCCTTTCCGCCAAGGTCCGAACCGCCATGGACGGTGAGCCGCTTTGGCTCCTTCGCCGTCAGCAGCAGGATCAGCACGACAGCCAAGCCCGGAAGCCCGGCCATATAGAAGGTCGTGCGCCAGCCATAGAGATGAACCAGGATCGCGCCCACCGTCATGCCGATGCCGGAGCCGAACGGCGTCATCATGTAATAGATCGCGATCGCCTTGGCACGCTCCCTGGCCTGGAACATGTCCGAGATCATCGAGACGGCCGACGGCGTGGCGCCGGATTCCCCCGCGCCGACGACGAAGCGCAAGGCCAGCATCTGGGCAAAGCCGGTGGTCATGCCGCAGGCGACGGTCGCCAGGCTCCAGATCGTCATGCAGACTGCGATCAGGTTGCGCCGGTGCAGCCGGTCGGCGGCGATGCCCATCGGGATGCCGGCGAGCGCGAAGAACAGTGAGAAGGAGATACCGGTCAGCACGCCGGCCTGCGTGTCGCTCATGCCGAATTCGCGCTTCAGCGGGTCGATCAGGACGGCGAGCAGCATCTTGTCGACCATGCTGAAGGTCGCCATCGCGACCAGCAAAGCGAGGGTCCAATAGCGCCATGCCGGCGCGGCGATCCCCGTATCGGTGACGTTGGAGTCGGCGATAGGGGCATCGGCGGCCAGGTTGCGGTATCCGGTCTCGCTCAGAGCGTCCATCGATTCCCCCTGTCTTTATCGCAGAGTAGCCGGTCTCCCGCGCCGTTGACAGCGCGCGGTTTCAGATGCCCTGAAACGGTTCCGATTGCGCCACAATCCCGCCGCGCATCGTCCCTATATCTGTGATCTCCCGGTGACGATGGGACCCGAACCGCCCGTTCGGCCGTTTCATCAAGTTTCCGGATATTGGCTAGAGGAGAGTTCGGTGAGTTTGAAGACATTGGCGATTTCGGCCGGCATGGCCGCCTTGGCGCTAACCGCTGCCCCGGTTTCGGCCTTCGCCAAAAACACCACGCTGTTCGCTTCGGAGGCGAACGCGAAGAGCGTCTGCGGCGAGGGCAAGGTCGTCTGGGCCGTGATCGACAGCGGCAAATATTATCGCCCCGGCACGCCTGGCTATGAATGGGGCAAGGGCGAGCGCAAGGGTGCCTATACTTGCGAAGCCCATGCCAAGGCGCGCGGCTTCCAGCTCGCCAAGACGGTCTCCTGATTCTGCACCCCTGTCACGCCCAATTCCCTTGTCAGGTTGGGCGATACATCGGATCATCGCGCCAACGATAATATTCCGGCCGGCGCGATCGGCCCGCGACAGGGGACAGAATGCAAATCAGCTACGATTACAGCGGCAAGACCGCGCTGGTGACGGGCGCCGGCACGGGGATCGGCTTCGCCGTGTCGCGCGAACTGGCCGCCGCCGGCGCCGTCGTCACGGTGATGGGCCATCTCGAGGACCAGGTCCGTCCGGCGGTCGAAAAGCTCCAGGCTGAATTCGGCAAGGACCGGATCCGCGCCGCGATCGGCGACGTGACGGTCGAGGCCGATCTTGCCGCCGCGGTCGGGATCGCCGGAGATGCCGACGGCAATCTCGATTTCGCCGTCGCCAATGCCGGCGGCGCCTTCCCGGGCGCGATCCTGATGATGGAACGGCAGGCCTGGGACCAAGTGCTGACGCTCAACGTCACCGGCGTAGCGCTCACCATCAAGCATGCCGGCCTGGCGATGCGCAGGAAGGGCGGGCGGATCGTCACCATCTCCTCCTCCGCCGCGATCCAGGCGGTGAAGTTCATGGCCCCCTACTCCGCCTCCAAGGCCGCGGTCGAGATGCTGACCAAGGGCGCGGCGCTGGAGCTGGCGCCGTTCGGCATCAATGTGAACTGCATCGCCCCCGGCTGGATCAAAACCGAATCCGCCGCGATGCTGCCCCCCTCCATCACCGACCAGCTGCGCGACCGCACCGCCCAGGGCGACGGCGGCGAGCCCAAGGTGATCGGCCACGGCGTGCTCTATCTGTGCAGCCCGCACGCCGACTTCGTCACCGGCACCGTGCTCCAGATGGGCGGCGGCCTCCACGCCTATGGCGGCGAGGACTTCCTCGACCTGGTCAACATGGTCTACGGCGCGGACAACGTACGGCCGTTCATTGAAAGATAGGCCCGCTCGCGTCGCGGATTTCATTGCTGGGTTATCTGGCTCAGTTGCCAACAAAAACGATTTGGAATTCCGTACCACCTATAGACTCGATATCGATGGCCTACGCGCCATCGCTGTTCTGGCGATTGTTACCTATCACGCATTCCCAGCGGTACTGCCGGGTGGGTTCGTCGGCGTCGACATCTTCTTCGTCATCTCCGGCTTCCTCATCACGCGCATCATTGCCGATGCCAAAGATGCAGGTCGGTTCTCGTGGCTTGGCTTTTACCTGCACCGGGCACGCCGAATCGTCCCGGCCTATGTGGTTGTCGCCTTGGCAACGGCCGCCCTGTCCATCGTGGTCGAGCTTCCCGGCCAATTGCAGGATACCGGCTCCGCGCTTGCCGCGTCGAGCCTCTACGCGGCAAACATCTGGTTCAGTCGGGTCGTGGATTACTTCAACCCGGCAGCCCAGCAGAATCCACTGCTGCATCTATGGTCGTTGGGTGTCGAGGAACAATTTTATCTCATCTGGCCACTGCTGATTGCCGGCCTGTCTCTGCCTGTCCTCAGGCGCAGGCGGGCTTGGCTGGCGGTAGGCCTGCTTGTTGTATCCCTGACGCTGAGCCAGATACTCGTTGCATCCCAAGCTGGCGCATCGGTGCTCGGCGGGGCCTTTTACGGATTGCCCGCACGTGCCTGGGAGTTTCTCGTTGG
>CAZNNJ010000016.1:0-20823 GCA_964574305.1 uncultured Rhodospirillales bacterium
AGGAACCTGGGGATCGCGCAGGAGCTGCAGCGCCGCAGGTCGAACGTGCCGGGCGCGGTCGACGTCCATCTCCAGCAGGAGATCGACGCGCCCGAGCTCTATTACACGATCGACCGCAGCCGGGCGCAGGAGCTGGGCCAGACGGTGAGCGCGATCTCCAACAACCTGATGATCAGCCTCTCCTCGTCGGAGCAGGTGCAGCCGAACTTCTGGACGGATACCAAGGCCGGCATCCCCTATTACCTGGCGGTGCAGACGCCCGAGTACAAAATCCAGTCGCTGAACGACCTCAACAACATCTCGCTTGCCTCGACCTCCGGCACCGGGGCGCCGACGCCGGGCACGCTGGGCAATGTGGCGCAGCTGGAACGCAGGTCGATCCAGTCGGTGATCAACCACTCGAACGTGCAGCCGGTCTACGACGTCTATGCCAGCGTGCAGGACCGCGACCTGGGCGGCGTGGCGGCGGATATCGACAAGATCGTGGCCGAGGAAACGCCGAAGCTGGCGCCCGGCAACCACATCGTCGTGCGCGGCCAGGTCGAGAGCATGGACTCCGCCTTCTCGCGCCTGACATTGGGCCTGATCTTCGCGGCGGTATTCGTCTATCTGCTGATGGTGGTGAACTTCCAGGACTTCCTGGACCCGTTCGTCGTCATCCTGGCCCTGCCCGGCGCCGCGGCCGGCATTGTCATCGCCCTGTTCATCACCGGTACGACCTTGTCGGTGCCGTCGCTGATGGGCGCGATCATGTCGATCGGCGTGGCCTCGGCCAACTCGATCCTGCTGGTCACCTTCGCCCGCGAGCAGAGCCTTGCCGGGATGAACCCGGTCCAGGCCGCCATCGCCGCCGGCAGCACGCGCCTGCGGCCCGTGCTGATGACCGCGGCGGCGATGATCGTCGGCATGCTGCCGATGGCGATCGGCGGCCCGGGCGAGGAACAGAACGCCGTGCTGGCCCGCGCCGTCATCGGCGGCCTGGTCTTCGGTACCTGCACGACCCTGCTGGTCGTGCCCTATCTCTACGCAACGCTCCGCCGCTATGCCGGCGCGCATAAGCGCAACGAAATCGATTTCGGGGAAGTTCCTTCGCGCGAAAAAGGTCTTCTGGCATGACACCTTACGATCACAGTCCCCTGGCCCTGGATGCCTATGAGTTCGTCGCCCACGATCATTCGATCGCGGTCAACGACAACCCTGCCCTGCTCGAGAAGACCCGCACGCGCCTCGCCCGCCGGATCGGCGCCGGCGCGGCGGCGACGCTGATCGCGCTCATCGCCATCGGCGCGGTCCAGCACTATGCCTCCCACCACGCCGCCGTCGCGGCAATGGAAGCCCGGCGCGATGCGGTCCCGCAGGTGCGGGTCGAGCCGGTGAAGGTGACGGTCAGCGCCCGCGACCTGTCCCTGCCCGGCACGATCAGCGCCTTCGACAGCGCCACCATCTTCGCCCGCCAGAGCGGCTATGTCGCCCAGCGCGTGGTCGATATCGGCAGCAAGGTGAAGGCCGGCGACGTGCTGGCGGTGGTCTCGGCGCCGGAGATCGACGACCAGCTGAACCAGGCCCGCGCCCAGCTGGTCCAGTTGCAGGCCGCGCTGAAGCAGGCCGAAGCCAATCGCAGCCTGGCCTCGGTGACCGAAAAGCGCACCGCCGCCCTGGTCGAGCAGGGCTGGGCCTCGAAGCAGCAGGGCGATACCGACCACTCCGCACTCCAGGCCCAGGACGCAGCGGTCAGCGTCGCCCAGGCCAATATCACGGCCCAGCAGGCCCAAGTGGCGCGGCTGGAGAAGGAGCAGGCCTACGAGAAGGTCGTCGCCCCGTTCGACGGCGTGATCACCCAGCGCTCGATCGATACCGGCAGCCTGGTGACCGCCGACAGCACCTCGGGCAGCCCGATGTTCGCCATCGCCCGCACCAATGTGATGCGCGTCCAGGTCCAGGTGCCGCAGGACGCGGCGCTGGGGCTGAAGGAAGGCGTCGTCGCCGACCTAACCGTGCCGGAAATCCCCGGCCGCACCTTCACCGGCCATGTCGCCCGCACCGCCGAGGCGCTGCAGGCCGGCACCCGCACGCTGCTGACCGAGGTCGATGTCGACAATGCCGACGAGGCGCTCGCGGCCGGCATGTATGGCACGGTGAAGTTCGAGGTGCCGCGCAGCGCTCCGGTGATCCAGATTCCGGCCGAGGCGCTGATCTTCAACAAGGACGGCACCCAGGTCGCGGTCTACGACAACGGCAAGGCCCAGATCCGCAAGGTGGCCCTGGCCGAGGACGATGGCGACCACGTCGCCATCGCCACGGGCTTGGGCCCCACCGACAAGGTCATCGTCAGCCTGCCGGTCGACCTAACTGACGGGGCGCCGGTCGCGATCCGGGAGATGAAGACCGAGCAGAAGAAGTCGTAAGCACGTCTCCGGCTGCCTTGTCTATAACACGCTGTGTGATAAAATGGCTGCCGGAGAAACGATGCGCGTTTTCAAAAACCTCTGGTTCGCGCGTTTTGCTCGGAAAGAGCGAATCTCCGATGCCGTGCTTTGCGATGCGGTTAGCAGAGCGGAGAAGGGTTTGGTCGATGCCGACCTCGGTGGAGGCGTTATCAAGCAGCGGGTAGCCCGCCCAGGCGCCGGCAAGTCCGGTGGCTACCGTACCTTGATCTTCTATCGAAGCGGGGCACGTGCAGTGTTCGCGTTCGGGTTTGCCAAGAGCGCTCTCGGCAACATCGATGAAAAGGACGAAATCCGCCTGAAAGAAGCCGCGAAGCTTGCTCTTGGCTTTTCAGAGACTGAGGTGGATCGGCTGGTGCAAGCCGGCAAACTGTTTGAGGTGATTTGCGATGACTAACACCAAGGCGGCGCGGAGCTATCAGAGCGAGATCGCGGGTGCCATCCATGAAATGGTCGAAGGCTTCCAAGAGGCCGGAGTTGTCGATAAACGCACCATGCGTAAATTCGACGAGCTGTGCCTGACGCCAACCGAATCCCTGACCCCCACTCAGATCAAGGAATTGCGGGAAGGTGAGCACGTCTCGCAAAGCGTCTTCGCGCGCCACTTGAACGTTTCCAAAAACCTCGTGTCCGATTGGGAAAGAGGGGTAAAGCACCCGGGTGGACCCGCGCTCCGCCTTCTCACGATCGTCCGTAAGAAGGGCCTTTCCGCGATCGCCTAGGTGGCGGCTATTTCGCCAGGCCGTTCCTCACGTCGGTCAGCGCCTGCTGGTCGACGGTGATCAGGCCGCGCCTGGGGCGGTCGAGGTCGGCGATCAGCATGATCACCATGGCGATCGAAACCGCCATGATGGCGTTCGGAACGCGCTGGCGGGTGCCGACCAGCCCCGCGCCGTAGCCGGTGAATCCGACCGCGACGGCGGACAGGCCGAACAGCAGCAGGAAAGCCACTTCCGGCACGCGGTTGCGGTCGGCGATCCGGCGCTTTTCGTTGAAGTCGATGACGTCGTTGAGCGATTGGGCGAACAGTCCGGCCGGCACCGACTTCGGGTCCTGGCCGGTGGCGAACACGGCCTCGGCCCAGAGCTTGTCGAGCAAGGCCTGCGCCTTCTCCCGGCTGGGCCGTTCGTCCTTCGGCGAATAGACGAAGCGTGTGTCGATGTAGTCCCTGAGCAGCGCGACGGCCGTCGCGCCGCGCCCCTCGGGCAGGAACCGGGCCCTGAGCGCGGTCGTGCCGATGGCGTTGGCCTCCCCCAGAAGCAGCCCGCGGCGCGCATCGTACCGCGACAGCGCAATCGAGAAGGTGAAGCCGATCAGCAGCGCGAGCAGGCCGAGGAGCGCGCTTTGGATCGTGGTGATGTGCGCGCGGATCTGGTCATTGTTGCGGTCCGCGCTTCTCGCCCCGAGCCGACAGCCGATCTCGGCGGCGGCGAAGATGAGCAGGGCCGCGGCCGGATAGGTGATCCATTGGCTGATGCCGTAAAGCCACTCGTCATTCATCGGCGATCACTGAAATCCCGCCTGGCCGATCTGGTCGGGGAATTGCGGAACCTTGCGGAGTTGGCTCGCATCGTAGCCGGCATCGTTCAGGCGCCCCAGCAGCGCACTGTAGGTCGCGTCGTCCATGCGCGGCTCGCGCGACATCACCCAGGCCAGCTCGTGCCCCGGATAGCCGACCAGCGCGGTCTTGTAGTCCGGGTCGACATAGACGATCAGATAGGAGAAATAGACCAGAGCCAGCGGCGTCTCGCGCCAGCGGGCATTGCCGGTGTTGGGCACGACATAGTCCCGCATCGTGAAAGTACCGGGCGCGGAATAGAACGTGTCCTGGCCGACATAGATGTCGAGCAAGGTCCCGTTTTCCCGTCTGATGTCGAAATAGCTCGCCACCTTCCCTTTCTCGGCGAAGTAGGGGATGTTGGCGATGATGTACCATTTGCCCATGTAGCGATCGAGGTCGACATTGGCCGCCAGCTGCTTGGGCGCGGTGTCGGGCGACATCGGCACGGTGACGCAGCCGGAAAGCCCCAAGGTAAGAAGGGCGGCGAACGCCCAGGCGAAGCGCTTCATGACATCCCGGCTCCCCGTTTATTACACCGCGAATACGTAGAGCGGCGGGGGCCGGATGTCTTCTGCAATCAGTTGGCGGGGGAGTGCGCTCGCCTCCACCCACCCACACCGTCATGGCCGGGCTTGACCCGGCCATCCACGCGGCTCCGCTGGCGCTAATGCCCGACATTTGCACATCTGGCGCCCCGTGGATGCCCGGATCAAGTCCGGGCATGACGATTTAAGGGGCTGGGTGAAGGAGAGAGAACGAAAGCCTCAGCCCTTCACCTTCGCGGAGACGATCTTGTCCGGGTCCTTCACCGGCTCGCCGCGCTTGATCTTGTCGACATTCTCCATGCCCGATGTCACCTCGCCCCAGACCGTGTACTGGCCGTCGAGGAAGGTGGCGTCGTCGAAGCAGATGAAGAACTGGCTGTCGGCCGAGTCCGGGTGGCCGGCGCGGGCCATCGAGCAGGTGCCGCGCTGATGGCGGCCCTTGTTGAACTCCGCCTTCAGCTTGGTGCCCGAGCCGCCCATGCCGGTGCCGGTCGGGTCGCCGGTCTGGGCCATGAAGCCGTCGATGACGCGGTGGAAGACGATGCCGTCATAAAAGCCTTCCTTCACCAGCTCGGTGATGCGGGCGACATGGCCGGGCGCGAGATCGGGACGGGTCAGGATTTCCACCGGGCCCTGGGTGGTTTCGAGAACGATGGTATCGGCCATTGAGCGGCTCCTTGCCGGTGATGTTGGGAAGTCTTGAGCGCGATGGCCGCGCCCGAACGAGAGGCTCAGATATACTGGAAGGTTCGAAAAGCCAAACGGTTCGCATGCCGTAACCGTCCAATAACCGCCGGCGTGCTATGCTGCATTGCGACAAAACGGGTTATTCGAGTATGATGATTTCACAAAGGGTTTTTGGAAAGACGGGATGATCAAACTCTATGAGTGCGTAACCCAGCAGCACGATCCGCGCCTTGTCATTCTCGCTGTCCTGATCTGCTTCTGGGGGTGTTTCACCGCGCTCAGCCTGCTTTCGCGGGCGAAACGTCCCGACGGCAGCGTCCATGTGATGTGGTTGAGCTTTGCCGCCGCGGCCGGCGGCGCCGGCATCTGGTCGACCCACTTCATCGCCATGCTCGCATACCGCCCCGGCGTCCCCGTTCAGTACGAGGTCGGGCTGACCGTGCTGTCGATCGTCTTCGCCATCGCCATCTCGTGGGTGGCGTTCGGCGTGGCGGTGGGTTATCGCCGGCCGCTCGCCGGCGGCGCCATTCTCGGCATGGCGATCGCGGCGATGCATTACACCGGCATGCAGGCGCTGAGCGCGCCCGCCCTTCAGCATTGGAGCGCGGCCTATATTGCGGCCTCCATCGCGGTCGGCATCGCCGTTTCGATGGCTGCGCTGCGCTATTCCGTATTCGGCGTGCGGGACGACCTTACGCCGCTCACCAAGGGCGTGACCCGGCGCGTGATGGCCGCGACGCTGCTCAGCCTCGGTATCGCCGGTCTGCATTTCAGCGGCATGACGGCGTTGACGCTGGAAGCCGCGCCGACGGTGCCGGTGACTGGCCTGGCGGTGCAGGCCGGCTGGCTCGCGGTCGGGGTCACGCTGATCGTGATGATGATCACCCTGGCGGGCCTCGCCGGCGCGATTGTCGACCAGCACCTGGTCGAACGCTCGAAAATGGAGGCCGAGCGGCTGCGCGCCTATATCGCCGAGCTCGAGGAAGCCAAGCACCAGCTCGAGGCGGCCAAGGAGACGGCCGAGGCCGCCAGCCGGATCAAGGGCGAGTTTCTCGCCAATATGAGCCACGAAATCCGCACGCCAATGAACGGCATCCTCGGCATGAACGGGCTTCTGCTGGATACGCCGCTCAACGCCGAGCAGCGCGGCTATGCCGAGATCGTCCGGGAGTCGGGCGAGAAGCTGCTCACCATCATCAACGACATCCTCGATATCTCGAAGCTCGAGGCCGGCAAGGTCGAGCTCGAGCACCTCCCGTTCGACATGGTCGACACGGTCGAGGGCGTGGCGGCGCTGCTGGCGCCCACGGCCCACGGCAAGGGCATCGATCTCGGCGCCTTCGTCGCGCCGGAGCTGCGCGAGACGTTCATGGGCGATGCCAACCGCCTTCGCCAAATCCTGCTCAACCTGGCCGGCAACGCCATCAAGTTCACCGAAAAAGGCGGCGTCTCGATCGAAGTCACCACCGTGGGTTCGGCTGAGGAGGGTCTGGCTGAGGGGCGCATCCGTTTCGCGGTCAAGGATACCGGCATCGGCATGCCCGAATCGGTGCGGGCCGGCCTGTTCCAGAAATTCACCCAGGCCGACAGCTCGGTCACCAGACGCTATGGCGGCACCGGCCTCGGCCTCGCGATCTCCAAGGAACTGGTCGAGCTGATGGGCGGGACGGTCGAGGTCGCGAGCCGCCAAGGCCAGGGCTCGACCTTCTCCTTCGAAATCGCGCTGGAGACGACCAGCGCGCCGCGCTCCGATGGCGCCGACCTGCAGACCCAGCTGAAGGGCGTGCGGACGTTGCTGGTCGACGACATCCCGATGAATCTGGAGATCATCTCCCGCCAGCTCGCCGGCCTGGGCATGGACATCCAGATCTGCGAGGACGGCTTTGAGGGGCTGGCCGAGCTCGAACGGTCCTGGCACCGGGGCAAGCCCTACGACATCGTGTTCATGGACCAGATGATGCCCGGCATGTCGGGCGACGCGCTGGCCGAGCGCATCCGCGCCATTCCGACCCTGGCCGAGACCAAGCTGGTCATCATCTCCTCGGCCGGTGACTCAAGCGGCAGGAAGGCCGACAGGCTGGCCGATGCGCGGCTCGACAAGCCGCTGCGCCAGCGCGACCTGCTGGCCTGCCTGGCGCGCCTCTATGCCGTCGCGCCGCCTGAGGAGGCGCAGCTCGACCCGGCCGTTGCGATGACGCCGGTGAAGTCCGCCGCCGTCCACGGCACCCCCGTCCCGTCCCCCTCTGCCCAGCCGGCCGGGGTCCAGGCCAGGCCGCTCCGCATCCTGATGGCCGAGGATAACCGGATCAACCAGCTCTTCGCCGTCGCCCTGCTGGCCAAGGCGGGACATGCGGTCGACGTCGTCGCCAACGGCCATCAGGCGGTCGATGCGGTGCGCGACCACGATTATGACGTCGTGCTGATGGATATCCAGATGCCGGAGCTGGACGGCTCGCAGGCGACGGCGCAGATCCGCGCTCTGCCCGCCCCGAAATCCGGCATCCGCATCATCGCGCTGACCGCCAACGCGATGAGCGGGGCCAAGGAACAGTATCTGAGCACCGGCTTCGACGACTATGTCACCAAGCCGATCGAGCCGGCGATCCTGCTCGCCAAGCTGGCCGAGCTGGCCCCGGCGCGCAGCCGGGCCAAGTCCGTCGCCTAGCCTCACCGTGTTTCTCGCCCTAGAGTGACCGAAACGGCCCCGTGTTCAGGGGCGTCACCCTGGGGAAGACGGCATGGACGGACTGGATACCGCGCTCGACGACTATCGGCGCAAGCGCGAGACCTTCGTCTGGGACGTGCCGAAAGCCTTCAACTTCGCCCGTGACGTCGTCGACCGCTTCGCCGCCGACCCGAACCGGCCGGCGACGCTCTATCGCGACGCGCATGGGGC
This sequence comes from uncultured Rhodospirillales bacterium, assembly GCA_964574305.1. Lineage (GTDB taxonomy): Bacteria > Pseudomonadota > Alphaproteobacteria > BOG-932 > Roseiterribacteraceae > BOG-932. The sequence continues at coordinate 8,134 of CAZNNJ010000016.1, forward strand.
CGAAAGCAGGATCACCTTCGGCCAGATGAGCGACTGGTGCCATCGCTTCGCCGGCGTGCTGGAGGGGCTTGGCATCGGCCGGGGCGAGCGTGTGATCGTGCTGCTGCCGCGCATTCCGGAATGGCAGATCACCACGGTAGGCACCTTGGCATCCGGCGCCATCGCCGTGCCGACCTCGATGGCGGTCTTAAGCCCGCGCGATATCCAGCACCGGGTCAATCACAGCGAGGCGGTGCTGCTGGTGGCGACGCCGGATGCCGTGCCGATGCTGGATGCGCTCCGCCCGGAAATGCCGTCGATGAAGCATTACCTGGTGGTGACGGAGGATGCCCCCGCCCCGCCCGGCTGGATCGATTTCCACCAGGCGCTGATGGCTGCCACCCCGTCCAAGGGCCGCGATACGCTGACCACCGATCCTGCCCTGATCTTCTATACCTCCGGCACGACGGGAAAGCCCAAGGCGGTGCTGCATAACCACACCTATACCTATACCGGCACGCGGCAGGCCTCGATCTGGCACGGCATCCGGCCGGACGACCGGTTCTGGCCGACGACAGGCTGGGCCAAGGCCGCCTTCGGCCCCTGGTCGGTCGGCGCCGAGATCGTCATCGTCAACAGCGCCTTCAATCCGGCGGAGGAGCTGGAACTGCTCCAGTCGCTGGAGCCGGACGTCTTCTGCGCCCCGCCGACCCAGTACCGACTGATGGCCAAGCATGGGATGGAGGGCATCAGGCTGCCCAAGCTGCGCCAATGCGTGGCCGCCGGCGAGCCGCTGAACCCCGAGATCATCCGCGCCTGGCGCGAAGCGACCGGCATCACCATCCGCGACGGTTACGGCCAGAGCGAGGCCGGCCTCTTGATCGCCAACCTGGCCGGCCTGCCGGAACGCACCGGCTCGATGGGCTTGGCCGTCCCGGGCTATCACGTCGCGGTGATCGACGAGGCCGGCGGCGAGCTCGGCCCCGACACGGTCGGTGACCTGGCGGTCAAATACCCGACGCCGGGCCTGTTCATGGAATATTGGAAGAACCCGGAAGCCACCGCCCGCACGCGGCGCGGCGACTGGTACCTGACCGGCGACCGAGCCCGATACGACACGGAAGGCTTCTACTGGTTCGTCGGCCGCGCCGACGACGTGATCATCACCGGCCCCCTGCGTATCGGCCCGTTCGAGGTCGAAAGCCTGCTGGTCGAACATCCGTCGGTCGTCGAGGCCGCCGCCGTCGCCTATCCCGATGCCGATCTTGGGCATGTGATCAAGACCTTCGTGGTGCTGAAGCCAGGGATTGCGGCGTCCGATGAGATCGTCGCGTCGCTGAAGGCCTTGTTCGATCGGCCCGGCGAGGAGCATCGGCGGCCGGCGCATTTCGAATTCGTCGACACGCTGCCGAAGACGCCGACCGGCAAGGTGAAGCGGGCTGAATTGAGAGTGCGAGCTTAGAGAGTCTGCGGCCGGTCAGCGATGGGCCAGAGCGAAGAGCTTGCGGCCCATTTCGACGATCTTCTCACGCCAGGCCAGTGCGTCGAGCCAGTTTGCCGGAATGCCGCTCAGCCCGTAAGCCGCGCCGGCAATCTGGCCGGTGACCGCGCCGACCGTGTCCGCATCGTCGCCGAGATTGACCGCACGCAGCAGAATATTCCGGAAGCCGTCCCGAGGTGCGAACGCCCAGACGGCGGCTTCGAACGTATCGATAACATACCCCGTCGACCTGACGGCGGCCTCCGGGCGGGCGGCGATCTCGGCTGGAATGTCCACGTCGCCCCGCCCGAGGATCAGGGCCGCGATCAGGCTCGCCAGCCTGGTCGCAATCAGCCGGCATTCGGGATTTCTGTGCGTCAGATCGCTCTGGCGTTGAGCGAGATCCAGCATCAGGCAGGTATCGTTGAAATTGGCGATCACCGCCGGCGCGAGGCGCATGATGCTGCCGTTACCCGCCGATCCGGTATCCTGTTCGGGCAGTTGCCGATTCACCGACCAGTTGGAAAGCGCTGCCGCGGTTTGATTGCCGATGTCGAAGCACCGGTCATTGTGGCTATACATCCCCCATTCGTACCAATTCACCCATCGGTTCATCGCCGTCGCAGGATCGGTCAGCGAGGGGTCGACGAGCATTGCCTCGCCTAAGGCGAGCGCCATCGAGGTATCGTCGGTCCATTCGCCCGGATTGAGCCCGAACACGCCGCCGCCACGCATGTCCGTCACTGGTGGAAACGTTCCCCGCGCCTTGAACTCCACAGCCGTTCCCAAGGCGTCACCGACGGCTAGCCCGAGGAAGGCGCCGACTGCGCGATCCTCAACGGTGCCGATCGGAATGCCGAAATTATCCCTCAAGCAGCCGTTCCTTCGCGCCCTACACCAAATCGCTCGCGGTAGTCCGCGAAAACGGCATCCACAGCCCCGGAATCCAGCCCGTAATCCGCCAGCCGGTATTCGTGCCGGCCGCGCTTTCCCTTTGGGTTGGCCTCTATCCAGGTATCAAGACGGCTGTGGACCGCCTCGGGCATTGTCATTCCGATCCGGTCGTAGATTTCAGCGACGATCGAAACCGGCTCGGCGACCAAGCGATAATAATCGACATCGACGACGCCGTCCTTTCCGTCCGGGCCGTCGCGATAGGCCATGAACCGATCGATATGCGCTTTCACGAAATGCAGCATCTCGCGGCCCAGCGCCTGGCGGTCGTTCGTATCGTAGCGGGCGGCGCGATATTGTTCGGTCAGCGCGCAGAGCGAGGCCAGGGTTTGGGCCGGGTCACGGTGGGTGGCGACGCAGATCGCGTCGGGATAGACCGCGCGGATGTCGGCTACCGCCAGCATGTGGTTGGGATATTTGAGCACCCAGCGACGGCGCGGCGCCCGCCATTGCAGGAGCTGGAGCACGGTCTTGTGCAGCCTGTAGGCAGCCTGGAAATCCGCCTCGGCGAGCAGCCAGTCGAAATAGCCGGGCACCTTCACATAATTCTGAAAGCCCGCCTGGGCGAATGCCATGCTCATGATATGGGCGCATTCGTCCGGGCCAGTGACGTCCATCAGGTGGGTGGCGTCGAAGTTTGGCACATCCCCGCGCCAACCGTTGAGGAAACGGTCGGCGGCCTCGATCCGGGGCGGCACCGAATCCGGCTCGGCTGCCGGCGGCGGACAGGGCCGCAGCGTTTCCCATGTTCGCGTCAGCCGCAGCGCCTCGTCATGGTCGAACAGGTTCTGCAGAAAGGTCGTGCCTGAGCGCGGCAGGCCCATCAGGAAGATAGGCCGTCCAACCGGCTCCTGGACGAGGTCCGGGTGGTGCTCGGTCCAGGCCCGAACCTCCAGCGGGTTGCGCAGGTGACGCAGCATCTCGGCTTCCGGGAGGGCGACGCCCTGCCCCGACTGCTCGCCGTCGCAATTCAGAGCCTCGATCAGCTGCGCGAAGTTCTCTGCGAATGGGTCGTTGCCGAACTCGGGCAGGCCAAGCTCCAGGGCGGCGCGCTGCTTCAGCGACTGGGGATCGAGCATGCTCACGACTTTTTAGGCAGCGCGCCTTCCAGGAACACCGTCCAGACCTGTTCCAGCCGGGCATGATGATCGTCGCCGGTCGGGTCCTCGCCTGAGAGGCCTTTCAGGAAGGGTTCGCCGACGACGCCCCATAGGTAGGTCTGGGCCAGAGTTTCCGGGTCGCCGGGCCGGCACAGGCCCCGCGACTGGGCCTCCCGGACCGCGGCGACGCAGAGATCGACGCAACCCGAGCCCCAATGATCGGCAGCGGCGGCGGCGAGCTCGGGAAACGGCAGGGCCTCGGCGATGATAATCCGGTAGAGGCGCAGGAATTCGGGATCCAGCACGACGTCCAGCGCCCTGCGCCCCATCTCCTTCAAGGTCGCCATCGGGTCGCATTCTCCGGACCCGTCGGCCGCCGGCATCATCACGTCGAGGCGGCGGCGGATCACCTCGCGGAACAGCGCCGCCTTGTCTGGGAAGCGGCGATAGAGCGTCTGCTTGCCGACACGGGCGCGCGCCGCCACCGTCGCCATCGACGTGGCGCCGTAGCCCAACTCGATGAACAGCGCATCGGCGACGGCGACGACATGGTCGCCCAGCGCCTCGGCCTGCTCCTTGGGCGGGCGGCCCGCCCGAACTTCGATCCGGTGATCCATCGTTCCCCTGCCGACAAATTCTATACCATCTCTTGAAAACGGTACAGACCTGTTCTATTTGTGCATTGCACCCCGAAATTGCGAGGCCCAGCATGCCTGACGGTCACCAGAACTCAAGCCTGTTCACGGTTTCCGTCCGTGAGCCCTGGCACAGGAAGCACCGCCGCGCCCTGATCGGTGGCGTCATTGCCTTGGTGCTCGTCGCCGCTGGCGGTGGGTTCGTCGATTACTGGACAGTCGGGCGCTTTCGCGAATCGACCAACAACGCCTATCTGCGTGCCGACGCGGTCGTCATCTCGCCCAAGATCGGCGGCTATGTGACCGAGGTGGCGGTCGGCGACAACCAGGCGGTGGGCGCCGGGCAGATGCTGATCCGCATCGACCCCACCCAATATCAGGCCGCAAGGGATATGGCCGCCGCCGAACTGGCGCAGCGCCAGGCCGACCTGGTCCGTTTTCGCGCCGATGCCGCGCGCCAGGAGGCCGCCCGGACCGAGGCAGTGGCCCAGGTCAGCGTCGCCGAGGCAGCGGCCCGCTTTGCCTCGACCGACGCCGCCCGCCGTGTCCACCTGGCCGAGATCGGCGCCGATGCCATCCGCTTCAGCGACGAGGCTGTCTCCAACCGCGACAAGACCGCCGGACAGCTGACCGCCGCCAAGGCCGCGGTCGACGTCGCGACGCGGCAGCTCGATTCGTTGAATGCCCAGATCGGCCAGGGCGAAGCGGCGCTGAAGGCGGCCGAGGCCAAGCTGCGCAGCGCCGAGAGCGATCTGGAGGGCGTCGCAATCGTCGCCCCGGTGGCGGGACAGGTCGGCGACCGCACCGTGCGCGTCGGGCAGTATGTCCAGCCGGGCACGCGGCTGATGACCGTCGTGCCGGTCAAGGACGTCTATCTGGTCGCCAACTTCAAGGAAACCCAGGTTAGGCGGATGCGGCCGGGCCAGCCGGTCGAGATCAGCGTCGACGCCCTGCCCGGCGTCGAGGTCAGCGGCACGGTCGACAGCCTGGCGCCCGGCACCGGCTCGGAATTCGCCCTGCTGCCGCCGGAGAACGCCACCGGCAATTTCACCAAGATCGTCCAGCGCGTGCCGGTGCGAATCAGGATCGCGGCCGACGCCGCCATTCGCGACGTGCTGCGCCCGGGCCTGTCGGTCGAGGCCGAAGTGGACACGAAATGACGGCCGAACAGAACCCGGACCCACGTGCCTGGACGGCGGTCGCCGGGGCGATCTTCGGCACCTTCATGGCGCTGCTCGACGTCTCGGTGACCAACGCCTCCCTGCCCCAGATCCAGGGCGAGATCGGCGCCACCGGCACCGAGGGTACCTGGATCGGCACAGGCTATCTGGTGGCCGAGATCGTGATGATCCCGCTGACCGCCTGGTTCGGCCGGCTGATGGGCCAGCGCAATTTCCTGATCATGGCCTCGGTGCTGTTCACCGTCTTCTCGATGCTGTGCGGCCTGTCCGGCAGCCTGGGGGCGATGATCGTCGGCCGGGTCGGCCAGGGCCTCTTCGGTGGCGCGCTGATCCCCGCCTCGCTGACCATCATCGCCACAAGGCTGACCGACAGGCAGCGGCCGATGGGACTGTTGATCTATGCCGCCGTCGCCGTGCTGGCGCCGGTGATCGGCCCGGTCGTCGGCGGCTGGCTGACCGAGAATGCCAGTTGGCACTGGCTATTCTTCATGAACCTGCCGATCGCGATCTTGCTGATCCCCCTGCTCTGGCTCGGCATCGCGCCGGAACAGCCGGACCTGGGCGAGATCCGCCGCGCCGACTGGATGGGCATCGCCGGTCTGGCGATGTTCCTGGGCAGCCTGACGGTGATCCTGGAGGAAGGGCAGCGCGAGAACTGGTTCGATTCGGCGATGATAACGCGGCTCGCCTTCGTCTCCGCGCTCGGCTTCGTGCTGGTGACGATCGCCCAGATCCGCAATCCGCGCCCGGTGGTGAAGCTGCGCCTGCTGCTGAACGGCAGCTATCGCGCGGTGTTCGGCATCGTCATGCTGATCGGCGCGGGCTCCTTTACCATGCTTTATGTCGTGCCGGTCTTCCTCGGCACGATCTCGGGCTATAACGCGCAGCAGACCGGGGCCGTGGCGATGTGGACCGGGCTCGCCACCTTCATGATGATGCCGCTGCTGATGGTGATGATGCGGAAGGTCGACATCCGCATCACCGTCGGCGCCGGCATGGCGATCTTCGGCCTCTCCTGCCTGATGGCGCTCGGCCTGACGCCGGACAGTGTCGGCCACGATTTCATCTGGCAGCAATTCATCAACGGCATCGGCCAGCCGATGGTCGGCCTGACGCTCAGCCAAGCGGCGACGGCGGGCCTGGCCGAGGACGACATACCCGACGGCACCGCGCTCTTCAGCATGGCCCGCAACCTGGGCGGCTCGCTTGGGCTGGCGCTGACCGGAATCCTCATCGACCGCCGCAGCGCCTTCCATATCCATGAGCTGGGCCAGGCCCAGACGGCCAACAGCGCGGCGGCCCAGGAACGCATCGGCCAGCTCGCCGCCACGCTGCTGCGCGACGGCGCCGACCCGGCCTATGCCACCGCCAGCGCTCTCCGCATGATCGGCGGCGAGCTCCAGCGCCAGGCGCTGGTGCTGAGCTATATCGACGGCTTCTGGCTGATGGGCGTCGGCATCATCCTGGCCATCCCGGCAGTGCTGTTCCTGCAGCGCCCGAAACCAGGTGCAGCGGCGATGGTGGGGCATTGATTCACAAACTCCCTCGCCCGCTTGCGGGAGAGGGTTGCGCAGGCTTAGTGAGCGCAGCGAGCTTAGCCGAAGCTGGGTGAGGGGGAATCTTCGGTTTCGGCGTCGTTCGCCCCTCACCCTCCCACCACTTCGTGGCGGGCCCCGCCCTCTCCTGTTTCACGGGCGAGGGAATTTATACGGCCGGCACACGCGGCTGCATTCCCGCCGCCCGGTAGATATCGTCGATCACGCGCATATTGACGATCCCATCCTCGGCCGTGGTCGGGAACGGCTTGCCGCGCAGGCAGGCGTCGGTGAAGGCTTCGAGCTGGTAGAGATAGGTCGGGCGGTTGCCGAGCTTTTCCACCCGCTTGCCCTTTGCGGTCTTGACCGTCAGGCGGTGATAGGCCTGGGGTGCGACCGGGTTGAAGACCGACATCTCGCCCAGCGTACCGGTGGCGCCGCAGGAAATGTCGAGCAGCTTCCACGACCACATCGAGACGGTGACCGTGCCGGTGGCGCCGGACTTGAAGCGGAGCTGGGCCTCCATCGCCCGGTCGACATTGTCGCCATGTTTCTTCGCGACAGCGGAAACCACCTCCGGGTCGGAGCCGCCGAGCAGGCGGGCCATGTTCACGGCATAGCAGCCGGCATCCATCATCGCCCCGCCGGCGACGCTGTAATTGTAGCGGATGTCGTTGAACAGCTGCAGCGGGAAGCACATGTTCCCACGGACGTGCCTGATCTCGCCCAACTCCCCGCTGCCAATGATTTCGACCATCCGCGCCGCCAGCGGGTGGTAGCGGTAATGGAAGGCCTCCATCAGCACCGTGCTGGCATCGTCCGCCGCCTGGGCCATCGCCGCCGCTTCTTCGGCGTTGGCGGCGATCGGCTTTTCGCACAGCACATGCTTGCCGGCCCTGGCCGCCGCGATCGCCCATTTCCCATGAAGCCCGTTGGGTAGCGGGATATAGAGCGCGTCGATCTGCGGATCGGCGATCATCGCCTCATAGCTGTCATGGATGCGCGGGATATTGTGCTTGTCGGCGAATACCTTCGCCCGCGCCGGGTCGCGCGCGGCGACGGAGACGAGGCTCACCTCCGGCATCGACTTGGCCGGGGCGACGATCGCGGAGGGCGCGATCTTCGCCGCGCCGAGCAGGCCGATGCGGAGCATGGCGTTTCTTACCCCCTTTTGGCCCTAGTGGATCGCCACAGCCACGTCGGCGGCGCCGGCGATGGCGCCCTCGATATAGCCGACGCCGTTGCAGTCGCCGACGGTATGGACCTTGAAGCCGGCGGCCTTCAGCGAATCCGCCAGGGTCATGTTGCCGACCGCGCCCTTGGCGACGATCACATTGTCGGCTTCGACCACGTGGTGCTGGCCGTCCTCGTCGTCGAAGGTGACGCGCTCATTGCCGATGGCGATGTTCTTCATACCGGGCAGCAGGGCGACGCCGAGATCCCGCGCCTCGGACAAAGCGCGCCAGCGGCGGACGATATAGATGCCGGCGCCGAGCCTGGGCGCCTCGTCGACCACCGTCACCTTGCGGCCGCGCTCGGCCAGGAACTCGGCCAGCTCCAGCCCCACCAGCTCGCCGCCGATGATGACGATATGGTGGCCCAGCGGCATCCAGGCCTTGGTCGCCTCGCGGATCATCTCCGGGCTCTTGGTGACGCCGGTCAACGCCCCGGCCTTGGCCGCCAGGCGCGTGGTCCAGCTGGTCTTGCCCTTCAGCGCGGCGAGGTCGTCGCCCAGCACTAGGTGGCGCATCTCGTCGCCGGAGAAGACATTGGGACGGTCGTTGCCGGGGATCGGCGGCATCGTGCGGATGGCGCCCACCGCCACCACGACCTCGTCGGGGTTAAGCGACTTCAGCAGCTCCAGCGTCGCCGTGGTCTTCAGCCGCACATCGACCCCCAGCTCGGCGACCTGGCGCTTCAGCCAGTTGAGGATGCGCTCGTTGGGGGCATAGGCGATTGAGGCGAACTGGACCGTGCCGCCCAGCCGGTCGGACTGTTCCAGCAGGGTCACCCTGTGGCCCTTGAGAGTCAGCCGCCGCGCGCTCTCCATGCCGCCCGGGCCGCCGCCGATGACGACGATATGCTTCCTCCCCTCGGCCGGGGCGATGGCACGCTCGCGCTCGAACGCGGTCTCCGGATTGACCGCGCATTTGACGTTCTTGGAGAAATAGATCTGGCTGACGCAGGCATAGCAATAGATGCAGGGCCGCACGTCCTCCGGCTTGCCGGCCTTCAGCTTGTTGGGCAGTTCGGGATCGGCCAGCAGCTTGCGGCCCATGGCGACGAAGTCGAACTTGCCCTCGCCGATATATTTGTCCGCTGCCTCGGGCTCGATCCGGCCGGAGGTGATGACCGGAATGTCGAGCACCGACTTGATCTGGATCGCGCCGGGGATCATCAGCTCGACCTTATGCGGAATGTTCGAGCCGGAATGGTACTTGCCCTGGCTCTGGTCGGCATAGGACGAGGCGGTGATGGCGTCGACCCCGGCCTCCTGCAGCAGGACGGCCAGCTTCTTGGCATCCTCGATCTTGATGCCGTTGTCCTTGCCGAACTCCTCCTCGTCGATCTTGCACCAGACCGGATAATCCTGGCCGACCTGGGAGCGCACGGCGCGCACCGTGTCGAGCAGCAGGCGGGCGCGGTTCTCCAGCGGGCCGCCATATTCGTCGTCGCGGCGGTTCGAGGCCGGGGAGATGAAGGAGGAAAAGATGTAGCCGTGGCCGCCATGCAGCTCGATGCCGTCGGCGCCCGCCTCCTTGGCGCGCGCGGCGGCGTCGGCGAACATCTGGATCAAGTGCTCGGCGTCCTGCGCCGTCATCACCTTGAAAGAGACTTCCTTCACATTGGCGAAGTCGGCCTGGGCGATCTCCTCCAGCAGGAAGCCGTCCATGACGTCGCCCGGCTTGGGCGGCAGCGGGATCGAGGGACACCAGACCGGCCGGCCCTCCTTCATGTCGGTCATCGCCACCAGCCCGCCGAAATGCAGTTGCAGCGCCAGCTTGGCGCCATGCTCATGCACCGCATCGGCGACGCCTTTGATCGACGGGATATGGCGGTCGCCCGACAGCGCCACCTGCCACTGGCAGTTCGAGCCGACCGGATAGCCGACCGAGACCGAGCCCACCGTCAGCAGGGCCGCCCCACCCTTCGCCCGCGCCGCGTAATAGGCCCGGGTGCGCGCACCGCACATGCCATCCGCCTCCGCCAGATTGTCGCCCATCGCCGTCATGAAGATGCGATTCTTGAGCTGAAGCGAGCCGATGCGGCCCGGCGACATCAAATGCGAAAAACTGGTCGACACTGGCTTCCCCTCCTGGAGGTTGATTCGGCGGTCGTCATCGCCGCGCGCTTCGTCCGAAGTGCCTAGCCTACCGCACCGGCCCCGCGCTAGAGCAAACGAATTGTTCGGCCACTTTATAACGCGTTTTAATTATTCCGCGACCTTCACGGAGCCGGAGGCAATTGGTCGTTCGTGGCCGTGTGACAGCGAAAGGCGCGCAGCCAGCAAGGCCGCCCCAGACGCAGGCGCGCTCCGTACCGCACTGGCGGGCCAGCCTCGGTCCAGCCGGATGGCGGCAAGGTCCACACGGGTTCCCCCTCGAAATCGCGCGTCAGGGCCAGCACGCGCATCCCAAAGGGGACCGGAATCGCGCGCATGTTCTGGACGCCCCGCATCTCCCCCGCCGCGTCCCGCAGCGCGATGGCTCCGAAATAGGCCTGATCGAAAGCTGGAGGGGAACCGCCGAAAACCAGCATCTTGGCCGGCTTGTCGGCCGGCACCTCCGCCGGAACCAGGTTGATGCACAATATGGGGATCGACACGGCAGCCGAAACGAAGCTCAGCGGAAACAGGGCTGCGCGCCGCCAGAGCAAAAGGTCCCTCAGAAACAGGAACACGAGAAGCGCGGCGCCCGGAAACGCCCAGATCCAGTAATGGACGTTGTAATATCGCCACAGGCCGGTCGGCAGCAGGTCCACGTAGGAAATGTACAAGACCGTGTGGACCGCCAGCAAAATGGCCAACAGCCGCGGGCCTTGGCGCAGGCACAGCGCAAGCGGCAGGGCCGGCAGCAGCAAGGCGAGAAAAGGCGCGCGCCTGAGAAGCCCGACCCCATCGAGGAACCAGGGGCTGGGATCGATCAGCAAGACATACGCCTTCCATCCAAAATCGTGGAAGCTGAACCCTATCGCCTTGGACAGAACCATATATTCGCTCGGCGCCGCGCCATAGATCGCATAATGGAGCGCGCCATAGGCGGCCAGAAGCGGCAGCCCGCCCAGCATCATCATGGGCAGGCTGCGCCGCCAGCGCGGCCCATCGGCGATCAGGACGGCTGCCACGACGATCGCGGGCAGCAGCGCGTCGGTGGGACGGATCAGGGGTATCGCAGCCGCGAGAAGACCTATGACGAGGGGCCGTCGCGTCCCCTGCATGTGCGCAACGGCGCAGGCCAGCAGGACCCAGAGCAGCGCGCTGACCAGCGACGTGTTCCATGGAACCACCCATTGCGCGAAAATCCGGGAGTTGAAAGCAAAACTCAAAATGAAGAGTGGCACGGCCCATGCGGCCTCCACGCCGACGCGGCGTGCAAAGGCGAGAAAGCTGAAATAGCAGGCCAGCAGGCACCCCAGATCGACGAAGGCAAATGGATGGATGTCGGAGAGGTAGACGAACGGAGCGGCCAGAAGCGGATAGCCGAGTGGATACCAGTGGTGCGCCCGATCGAAATCGAAGGCGGCGAACGCACGTGCGCTTTCAATGTATTTTCCCTGATCGAACCAGCCCCACCAGCCCTCTGGATGGTCTGGCAGGTTCCCGGGCAAGGCATGGAAGGTCAGGTAGCGCTGCGCGTACAGGCCGATGAGGAAGAGGCAGCCCAGGCCGATCCAATACCGGAGCAGACGGTCTGTCTTGAGGGCCGCAGGCCTCATGATTCGAAATACCCCTATAATCGTGCCGCGCGGGCCTGTTAGTCGCCGATCTTCATGGCGCCGTCGAGTGTCACGGTCAGGCGGCTCAAGGCTATCGGCATTCCTCGGTCATGGAACCAGGCGACCCCGTCCTGAACCAAGGAGACGGCGATGCGGTAGCGTCCAGGTGATTCTGGTGGCGACATGATCAAGTCGACCGGCTGGGCTGCGCCCGGCGTGACGTCGACGGTCAGATCCTGCCGCATCCCATCCCATCCCCGGCGCTGGACCGCGTCGTCGGACATCGCGGCGTCCGCATCGACATACTTGCCCGACAATCTGATCGGCGTGCCGGTGGTCGAGATTGCCGGAATACCGGCCGGTTCCTCGGTGCGAAGCGACAGCGCGACATGAAGCATGCCGTCCCTTCCCGCATGCATGCCGACGATCTCGACGGCCGTCCGCGCCATCGCCTCCGCCGGCAGAGGCCCCGCACGCGAGGCCAGCGTCGGCCGGCGCGAGAGCGATTCGGGATCGCAATCGTCCTACCCGATGCGCCCCGTCACGGGGGCCAGGGTCCGAATGGCCTCGGGAAACGTCTCGCACGCGCTCGTCATGTCACGGTCCAGCCTCTCACCAGCGCCAGGTGCATCAACGACTGCTGGAGTGACCTTCGGCCCCTGGACAAACGGGACGCGACGGTGCCGGGGGACACCTCCAGGGCTTCCGCCGCCTCGAAGCTCGGGCCAGTCGCCGTGAGCAGCGCGCGCACCATCTGGTCGGCGGGAACGTTGTGCGAGATCTGGCTGTCGAGCCATTCGAAGTACTGCAGCGCCGACTTCCCGCTCATCTGGAGCTGCTGGTCGGCGCTGCGAATCTGCAGCAGCTCGGCCCACTTCATCACCCAGATGT
>CAZNNJ010000017.1:0-7864 GCA_964574305.1 uncultured Rhodospirillales bacterium
TCTCCTGCTGGAGATGGACGTCGACCGCGCCGGGCACGTTCGACATGCGGCGCTGCAGCTCCTGCGCGATCTCCAGGTTCTTGGCCCGGTTGCGGCCCACCACCTGCACGTCGACCTGGGTCGGCACGCCGAAATTCAGGATTTGGGTCACCATGTCGGCCGGCTGGAAATAGAAGCGCACGTCCGGGAACTGCAGCGGCAACGCCTCGCGCAGCGTCTTCACATACTCTTCGGTCGGGGCATGGCCGGGCTTCAGCGCCACCTGGATGGTGCCGTCATTGACGCCGATGGTGGAACCGTCGGTGAAGGCCAGATTGATCGGCCGCTGCGGCAGGCCGATATCGTCGATGATCAGGTCGCGCTCGCTCTCAGGGATCGTCGCGCGGATCTGGTTCTCCACGGCCTGGAAGACCTTCTCGGTCTCCTCGATCCTTGTGCGGGCTGGGGCGCGGACATGAAGCTGGATGATGCCGGCATCGACATGCGGGAAGAAATCGCGGCCAACGAACGGGGCGAGGCCCACGGCAGTCAGCAGCACCACGGCCGCGGTCGCCGGCGCGATCACGCGGTGTTCGACCAGGTGCCGCAGGAGCCAGACATAGAAGGCGCGAAACCGCTCGAAACGACGGTTGAAACCCTCATGGAAGCGGCCGAAGAAACCCGGCGTCCGCGCATGATCGTGCTTCCGCTCATGCTCCTTGCGGATCAACGCGCGGATGATGATCGGGGTCAGGGTGCGCGACAGGCCGTAGGAGGCCAGCATCGCGAACACCACCGCCTCGCCCTGCGGCGTGAAGAGATACTTCGGCGCGCCTTCCAGGAAGACGACCGAGATGAACACGCAGGAGATCGCCAGGGTCGAGACCAGGGTCGGAATGGCAATGCCGGCGGCGCCTTCCAGCACGCCGCGATCGAACGGATGGCCCTCGTCGAGCAGTCGGTGAGTGTTCTCGATCGTAACCGTCGAATCGTCGACCAGGATACCCACGGCCAGCGCAAGGCCGCCCAGGGTCATGGTGTTGATGGTCTCACCCAAGGCCGAGAGGATCGCGACCGAGGTCAGGATCGACAGCGGGATCGACACCATGACGACGACGGTCGAGCGCCAGGAGCCGAGGAACAGCAGGATCATCAGCGCCGTCAGGCCGGCGGCGATGGCGCCCTCGCGCAGCACCGAGTCGATCGAATCGCTGACGAACACCGACTGGTCGAACAGCTCCTTGATCTCCATGCCGGGCGGGGCGGCGGCGCGCACGCCGGGCAATGCCGCCTTGACCCGGTTCACGACGTCCAGGGTCGAGGCCTCGCCGTTCTTGATGATGGTCAGCAGGACCGAGCGCTTGCCGCCGGTGCGCACGACATTCTGCTGAACCGCCCAGGCATCGCGCACATGGGCGACGTCGCGCAGATAGACGGTGGTACCACCCACCTGGCGCACCGGAATGTCGTTCAGCGCCTGGACCGTCGGCGGCTGGGCGTTCAGCTTCACGATATATTGCTTGTCGCCGATCTTGGCATCGCCCGACGGCACGGTCAGGTTCTGGGCATTGACCGCATTGGTCACGTCCTGCGGCGTCAGCCCCTGGGCCAGCAGCGCGTCGGGGTCGAGATCGACCATGATCTGGCGGTACTTGCCGCCATAGGGCGTCGGCAGGGTGATGCCCGGTATGGGCGCCAGCTGCTGGCGGACCTGGTAGATGCCGTAATCGTAGAGCTGCTGCTCGTTCAGCGTATCGGAGGTGAGGGAGAGCTGGAGGATCGGCACGCTCGACGCATTGAACTGCACGATCACCGGCGGGTTGATGCCCGGCGGCATCAGGGCGCGGATCGAATTGGTGGCCGAGACGATCTGTGAGATCGCCAGCTCCAGGTTCACATTGGGCTGGAAATAGATTTTCTGGACGACGATCCCGGACAGGGTCTGGGATTCCATGTTCTTGATGCCGTTGACCGTCGAGCTGATCGAATACTCGCTATAGGTCGCGACCCGCGCCTCCATCTCGTCCGGCGACAGGCCCGTGTACTGCCAGATGACGCTGACCACCGGGATGCGGATCTGCGGGAAGATGTCGGTCGGCGTCGTCTTGATCGCGCTGACGCCCAGGAACAGGATCAGGATCGCGACGACATAGAAAGTGTGCGGAAAGCGCAGCGCGAACTTGACGATGCCCATCGCTCAGCGCCTTCCGGCATAGCCGCGCAGCGCCGCGACGGCCGCCGGCGGATAGTCGCGCTCGAACGCCTCGTCAAGCGGCGCATGGCCGAGCAGCAGGCGCTCGTAAAGCGGGCCGAACAGGATATCCATCGCCATGTCGTAATCGATGTCGGCGCGGTAGAGGCCGGCCTCGACCGCCCGCTCGATCGCGTCACGCGCGGCGGCGCGGCGCGGGCCCAGCAGGTGCTTGCGGTAAGCCTCGGCGATTTCGCGGTCGGACTGCGCCTGGCCGACCAGCGAGGCGATGACCCGCCCGCGCGGCCCGCGAAAAAGCGCGATCGTGAGGCGGACCTTGGCGATCAGGTCTTGTTCAGGGAAGGGGCCGACCGGGACATAGACCTCGGCCTCGGAGGAGGCGAGCAGCGCCTCCATCACGATGGCGGCCTTGTTCGGCCACCAGCGATAGATCGTGGCCTTGCTGACCCCCGCCAGCTGGGCGACGCCGTCGACCGGCATGCGCGCCAGGCCGTCGCGCGTGAACAGCGTGTCGGCGGCGGCCAGCACCTTCTGGCGGCAGCCCTCGCTGCGCGGGCGCCCGACGCTTTTGGCCGGGGCTTCGATGGGATCGGCAATCATGGGGTCGTTCTCGATAGAAAACGATACGATACGTTTCGTATCTAAATACGGGCCGTCCTGTTGCGGCGCAATATGACGACCCGCCGAAATGACGATTTCCGCAGGAGCCAGCCATGCGAAATGATCATGCGTTTTCCCCGCAGGAGCCTTTCGAGGATGACATCGGCGGGGTGTGCCCCATATAAGACCGCTTGCCGGCCAGCCCGGCTTCCAAATCCGATGAGAGTACAATGGCGCGCAACAAGAAACCCGCGGCGAGCGAATTCATTGCCTTCGACGTGATCTATGAGGACGGCTCGCAGACCTCGAACCGGCGGGTCGCCAGCACCGATATCGATCCGATCGACGGCGACAAGTCGGTCAAGGCCCTGATCGAGGCCCAGGACCGCAAGATCGAGGAAATGTCCGGCCGCCCGCGCGGACCGATCAAGTCGGTCAAGCGCTCGCCTGTACGATGACGTGGTTGTCCGGTTTGGGCCTTTGCACGACTGACATGTGCAGGAGTGCAATACCGATGCAACCAGAGATCGTCATGCCCGGACTTGATCCACGGGTGTCCGGTTGAGGCTTCGGCACAATCGCAAGGTGTTTGGCGTCCACCATAATACAATCCTTAATCGTCATGCCCGGGCTTGACCCGGGCATCCACGCGGTTCCGCCGGCGCCGAAGTCGGGCAAACGCACTTTCGGCACCCCGTGGATGCCCGGATCAAGTCCGGGCATGACGGTGGTATGGGATGAGGGCGCCCTTACGCCTTCCCCGTCGCCGCCTTGTCCGTGAACACCAGCAGCTCGCCCACCGGGTCGACATGCACCGAGGGCAGCGTCTTATCCTCAGCCATGAACCTGCTCAGAATATCCTGCTTGTCCGGTCCCGCGAGCAGGAAGGCGACGTGGGCTGAGCTGGCCAGCGTCGGGTAGGTCAGCGTGATGCGGTCTTCCGGCTTGGCGCCGATAACCGTCGTCACCCAGCTGCTGCGTTCGTTCAGCGCCGCGGTGCCCGGGAACAGCGAGGCGGTGTGGCCGTCCGGGCCGATGCCGAGCAGCATGATGTCGAACAGCGGCCGCTTTGGGTCGAAATGATCCGACCCGTAGAAGGATTTCAGCGTCGCTTCATAATCCTCGGCGGATTCCCTGGCGGTCAGCCCCTCGGTCTTGATGCCGTGGATATTCTCCGCCGGAACCGGTACGTGCGACAGCATCGCCTGATCGGTCATGCGGTAATTGCTGAGCTCGTTGTCGCGCGGCACCATCCGCTCGTCGCCCCAGAACCAGTGCACGTCCTTCCACGGAAGGCGGGACTGATAGGCCGGCTCTGCCAGGATCTGGTAGAGCCGCTTGGGTGTCGAGCCGCCCGACAGCGAGATGGCGAAGCGGCCCTTCTTGGCGATCGCCGACTCCACGATCCAGTCGGCGACGTGGCGGGCAACACCCTCGGCGTCGTCCAATACGATCAGCTTGCGTTCGGTCATGTGATCAGCTCCCGATGCCCAGCAGATAATGTTCGATGGCCTTGGCGAGGCCATCCTCCTCATTGGTGTCGGTCGACAGCATCGCCTGCGATTTCACCTCGTCGCTGGCATTGCCCATGGCGATGCTGAGACCGGCCTTGTTGAACATCAATATGTCGTTGGCCATGTCGCCGATGCAGGCGATCTCGCTGGCCGGGATGCCGAGCAGCCGCGCCATCGTCTCGACCATCGTGCCCTTGTTGGACTGCGGATGGGTAATGTCGATGAAGTAGCTCTGCGACCGCGTCGCCGAGGCCTTTCCCGCCAGCACCCGGTCCAGCTCTGCATTGCAGGCCAGCACCGCGACCGGATCGTCGCCGACCGCGACGATCTTGCCGCAATTGTTGAGCGCCGCCTCGAAATCGGTCGTCACATGCGGCGGGAAGGTGATGGTGAAGCTTTCGCGCGCCACATGCGGCGCCTCCAGGTCGCGCACATACCATTCGGTGACGGTATAGACCCATGGGTCCAGCCCGTGCTTCAGCGTGATCCGGAACGCCTCATGCGCCGCGTCCGGCGCCAGCATCAGCGATTCCGCCACGCTGCCGTCCGGCCGCATCAGCCCGCCGCCATTGAAGCCTCCGATCGGGAGCTGCAGGTTCAAGGGCTCGATCAGATGCGCCAGCCCCCGCGGCGGGCGGCTCGAGGTGATGGTGAAGCCGATCCCGGCCTCGCCCAGCTTCTTGACCGCTGCCTGGGTACGCGGTGTCACCACCTTCTGCTTGGTGACCAGCGTGCCGTCGACGTCGGAGAGCAGGAGCGAGATCTTGCCGGGCCACTTGCCCCCGGTTGGGGTCATCGCGAGGTCTCTGTCTGGCCGCCGTCGGTCGACCGCCAGCGCCGGCCGTCGTGCTCCATCATCGCGACCGCCTCGGACGGGCCGGCGCTGCCGGCTTCGTAGGAGGGCAGGCGCACCTTGCCGGCCTTTTTCCAGGCATCCATGATCGGCTGCACGATCGCCCATCCGGCCTCGATGCTGTCGGCCCGCTGGAACAGCGACGCGTCGCCCTTCATGCAGTCATAGATCAGCGTCTCATAGCCGGTCGCCGGCTGGGCATGGAAATGGTCGCCGTAATTGAACTTCATCTCGACCTGGCCGATCGACACGGTCGGACCGGGCTTCTTGGCGCCGAACCGCAGGCTCATGCCCTCTTCGGGCTGGATGTGCAGCACCAGGCTGTTGGAGCTCAACCTGTCGACCTCGGTATCGCGGAAGAGCGAGAAGGGTGCGCGCTTGAACTGGATGGCGATCTCGGTATGGCGCCGCGCCAGCGCCTTGCCGGTGCGGATATAGAACGGCACGCCGGCCCAGCGCCAATTGTCGATCTTCAGCTTCATCGCGACATAGGTTTCCGTCGTCGATGCCGGATCGACATTGGGTGTCGAGAGGAAGCGGGGAACGTCCTGCCCGCCGACAGTGCCGGCCGTGTATTGGGCGCGCACGACGTTCTCCAGAATGTCGTCCGGATTGTAGTGCTGGACGCTTTGCAGCGCCTTGGCCTTCTCGGTGCGCACGGAATCGGCATCGAGATGAACCGGCGGCTCCATCGCGATCATGGTGATCAGCTGCCCGATATGGTTGGGCACCATGTCGCGCAGCGCGCCGGTCGCGTCGTAGAACTTGCCGCGCGTGCCGACGCCGACCGTCTCGGCCACGGTGATTTGGACATGGTCGATATGGTCGCGGTTCCACACCGGCTCGAACAGGCCGTTGGCGAAGCGGAAGACCATGATGTTCTGGACGGTCTCCTTGCCCAGGTAGTGGTCGATCCGGTAGACCTGGGTTTCGTCGAGCACGGCCAGGATCTGCCGGTTCAGCGCCTTGGCGGACTCCAGGTCGCTGCCAAAGGGCTTCTCTATGATCACGCGGCGCCAGCGGCCGTCGATCTCGTCGGAGAGACCGGCCTTGCCCAGCTCTTCGACGATCGGGCCGAACGAGGCCGCCGGGGTCGCGAGATAGAACAGGACGTTGCCGCCAGTGGCGCTTTCCGCGGCGGTCTTCTCCAGCAGCTCGCTGAGTTTCGTATAGGTCGCCGGGTCGTCGAACCCACCCTGGAGGTAATGCATGCGCTCGACCAGCCAGTCGCGGCCGGCCGGGTCGACATTGACGCCGAATTTGTCCAGCCCGGTGCCCAGCGCCTCCTTGAACGTGTCGGTGTTCATGTCGGTGCGGGCGACGCCGACCAGGGCGAAATTCTCGGGCAGCAGGCCGGCGCGCTTCAGGTTGTAGATCGCCGGCATCAGCAGGCGTTTCGTCAGGTCGCCGGCCCCG
This sequence comes from uncultured Rhodospirillales bacterium, assembly GCA_964574305.1. Taxonomy (GTDB): domain Bacteria; phylum Pseudomonadota; class Alphaproteobacteria; order BOG-932; family Roseiterribacteraceae; genus BOG-932. The sequence continues at coordinate 6,575 of CAZNNJ010000017.1, forward strand.
CCGAAAATGACCAGCGTGCAGGCGGTGTTGGCGGGGCTGGCATCCATTTATCAGGCTCCTGGTTTTAGCTCGACGTGGCCACCGAATCCGTGACGCATCGCCGAGAGCAGTTTGTCCGGAAAACTCTGTTCTTCGCGGGATCGGAAACGAGCATAAAGTGCGGCCGACAACACGGTCGCTGGCACGCCCTCTTCAATGGCCGCCTGGATCGTCCAACGGCCTTCGCCGGAATCTTGCACATATCCGCTATAGTTCGACAAGTCAGAATTTACAGCGAAAGCGCCCGCCGTGAGGTCGAGCAGCCAGGAACTGACGACGCTGCCCCGCCGCCATGCCTCGGCGATGTCGGGCAGGTTGAGGTCATAGCGCTGCTCGGCGGGCAGGCTGGCGATGCCGGCCTGCTGCAGGACGTGGAAGCCCTCGGCATAGGCCTGCATCAGCCCGTACTCGATGCCGTTATGGACCATTTTGACGAAATGGCCCGAGCCGTTCGGCCCGCAATGGATATAGCCCTGGGTCGGCCTTGGGTCGCCGCCCTCGCGGCCCTCGGTCGGGGCCACGTCGCCGGCGCCGGGGGCCAGCGTCTTGAAGATCGGGTCCAGCTGGTCGACGATCGCCTTGTCGCCGCCGATCATCAGGCAATAGCCGCGTTCCAGCCCCCACACCCCGCCGGACGTGCCGGCATCGACATGGAAGATGCCTTTTGCCTTCAGCGCCTGGGCGCGGGCGATATCGTCCTTGAAGAAGCTGTTGCCGCCGTCGATGACGATGTCGCCGGCCTCCAGCAGGTCGCCCAGCGCGGCGATCGTGTTGCCGGTGATCTCGCCCGCCGGCAGCATGACCCAGACCGCGCGGGGCCTCGACAGCTGCGCGACCAGCCCAGCCAGATCGGCCGAGCCCTTGGCCCCGTCGGATGCCAGCTTCGTCACCGCATCCGGCGCCTGGTCGAAGACCACGCATTGGTGGCCGGCCCGCATCAATCTCCTGGCGATGTTTCCGCCCATCCGGCCAAGACCGATTATGCCAAGCTGCATGATCACACTCCTCGGGTTGCCTAATCGGAAAATCGATTTCGGACGGTTAGACAATCATCCCATGGGCTTGCCGGATAGAACGGGAGCGGCGAAATGTTCCTGTCCCGCGACGGGACCACTGGCCGAGGCGCGTCGTATCTCTATGATAGAACCGAAGCGCCGGGATCGTGTTCTGTAGGTCTCGCGGCAGATAACGGAGAGGGATATGGGCGAGCAGGTCAGCAAGCTGGCGGGAAAGCCGATCGAAACGAAAAGC
>CAZNNJ010000017.1:7874-20584 GCA_964574305.1 uncultured Rhodospirillales bacterium
TGTGCCCCGGCCGCTAACCGCCTATTTCGCCGGCAAGCCGGACCCGTCCGTCCCCGCCCAGCGTGTCGCCTTCGGCACTTCGGGCCACCGCGGATCGGCCTTCAATGACGCCTTCAACGAAGACCATATCCTGGCGATCACCCAGGCGATCTGCCTCTACCGTGCCGCCCAGGGGACCACCGGGCCGCTCTTCATCGGCAAGGACACGCATGCTTTGTCCGAACCCGCGCTGGTCAGCGCGATCGAGGTGCTGGCGGCGAACGGGGTGGAGACGATGATCGACGACAAGGACGGCTATACGCCGACCCCGGTCATCTCCCATGCCATTCTGACCTACAACCGAAAGCGCAGCGAAGGGCTGGCCGACGGCATCGTCATCACCCCGTCGCACAACCCGCCGCCCGATGGCGGCTTCAAGTACAATCCTCCTAACGGCGGACCTGCCGACACCGACGCGACAGGCTGGATCGAGAAGACCGCCAACGAATTCATCAAGGCCAAGCTCAAGGGCGTGAAACGCATGCCCTATGCCCTGGCGCTTACCGCCGCCTGCATCCACCGCCACGACTATGTCACGCCTTACGTGAAGGACCTGGGCAATGTCGTGGACCTGGAACTGGTGCGCGAGGCCGGGGTCAAGATCGGCATCGATCCGCTGGGCGGCGCGGCGGTGCATTTTTGGGAACCGATCATCGAGCGCTACAAGATCGTTGCGACGTTGGTGAACGAGGCGGTCGACCCGACCTTCCGCTTCATGACCGCCGACTGGGACGGCAAGGTCAGGATGGACTGTTCCTCGCCCTACGCGATGAAAAGCCTGGTGGCGATGCGCAAGAAGTTCGACATCGCCTTTGCCAACGACACCGACGCCGACCGCCACGGCATCGTCGCCGGCTCGTTCGGGCTGATGAACCCGAACCACTATCTTGCGACGATGATCGCCTATCTGTTCGAGAACCGGCCGAAATGGAAGAAGTCGAGCGCCGTCGGCAAGACGGTGGTGTCCAGCGGCATTATCGACCGGGTGGCGAACAAGATCGGCCGCAAGCTGGTCGAGGTGCCGGTCGGCTTCAAATGGTTCGTCGGCGGGCTGGTCGACGGTTCGTTCGGCTTCGGCGGGGAGGAGAGCGCCGGCGCCTCGTTCCTGCGCCGCGACGGCTCGGTCTGGACCACCGACAAGGACGGGCTGATCCCCGGCCTGCTGGCGGCCGAGATCACCGCCAGGACCGGCCGCGACCCGGCGGAGAATTTCGCCAAGCTGACCAAGAAGCTGGGCGAGCCCTTCTATGAGCGTATCGACGCCCCGGCGACGGGGGAGCAGAAGGCGATCCTGAAGAAGCTGTCGCCCGATCAGGTGGCGGCCAAGGAGCTGGCCGGCGACCCGATCACCGCGATCTTCGACAAGGCGCCCGGCAACAACGCCGCCATCGGCGGGATCAAGGTGGTGACTGAGAACGGCTGGTTCGCCGCCCGCCCGTCGGGCACGGAGGACGTCTATAAGATCTATGCCGAGAGCTTCCGCAGCGAGAAGCACCTGCACGCGGTCCAGGAAGAGGCACAGGCCCTGATCGGCCAGACCTTCGCGAGCGCCCAACCGACGTGATGGACTGGCCGGCCTGATGGACCCGTCCGTCGCCGCGTGGCGCAAGGCCGAACGCACCAGGCTTCTGGCGGCCCGCAAGAAACCCAGCCTTGAGGAATATCTAAGCTGGTCCGAAGTGATCGAGCGTCACCTGGTCGATCAACTTTCCCGGCTGACTCCCAGGGTCCTCGGCGCCTATTGGCCCCACCGCGACGAATACGACCCGCTGCCGCTCGCGGCATGGCATGTCGGGCTGGGTGGCGAGATCGCACTGCCGGCGCTGGTCGGGCGCGGCCAGCCCTTGGAATACCGGCCCTGGACCCCGGATGCGCCGATGGCGCCGGGCAGGTTCAGCTTCGGCATCCCCGAGCCTGTCAACGGCCCGGCGGTGACGCCGGATCTGCTGCTGGTGCCGCTGCTGGGCTTCGACGCCGCCGGCTACCGCCTGGGCTATGGCGGCGGCTATTTCGACCGGACGCTGGCGGCCTCGGCCAAGCGTCCGAAGACCATCGGCGTCGGCTTCGAGATCGGCCGGATGACGACCATCCAGCCGCAGCCGCATGATGTTCCGCTGGACATGATCGTGACCGAGGCTGGGATTTTTCCGAGAGGGTGAATACCTGTCTATCGCGTCCCCTTCGAAGGGGCGATTTTTGAGCGGGCGTCGATTGCGCTATCAATCCGCCAAATGCGCGAGTCCCCCAAACCCGCCGCGACTTACGTCGTGCGCCCCATTCCCTATGCAGAGCCGCTGGAAGTGTTCGCGGCGCTGCGCAGCCACGGCATGGCGGTGCTGCTGGAGAGCGCAGGGCCGGGACCGGATACCGGGCGCTATTCGGTGGTCGCCTGCGACCCCGCGCTGGTGCTGAAGGCTGAATGGCCGGATGCGTTCGAGCGGCTAGGTCAGCTGTGGAACGCACTGCCGAAATTTGCACCGCCAGCAGATTGGCCGATCGGACCGGGCCTGTACGGGTCGTTCGGCTATGAGTTGCGCCGGGCGCTGGAGGAATTGCCGTCGCGCCATGCGCGGGAGGATGAGCCGGACGACCTGCTGCTCGGCCTCTTCGACACCGTCGTGGTGTTCGATCTCATCGAGCACAGGGCCGTGGTCATTGCCGGCGATCTCGTCGCCGGGCGTCCGCCGGCGGCGCTCAGGGCGGAATGCATTGCCGGTCGCGCCATCCCGGCCTTGCCGCCGGTCGATTGGACTGTCGAGGGCGAGTGGCATGCCGACCGGTCGCCGGAAGATTATGCCGCCCAAGTCCGGCGCGTGCTTGACTACATCCTGGCCGGCGACATCTATCAGGCCAATTTCACCCAGCGCTGGATCGGGCCGAGGCCGGCCGGGCTTGAAGGGTTCGATCTCTATCGGCGGCTGCGCGCGCTGTCGCCCGCCCCCTATGCCGCCTTCATCCAGGACGGGGCAGGGCAGGCGATCGTCGCCGCCTCGCCCGAGCGCTTCCTCAGGCTTTCACCAGCGGGCCGGGTCGATACAAGGCCGATCAAGGGGACGCGCGGCCGCGGCGCGACCGAGGCCGAGGACCGCGGCTTGGCAACCGCGTTGGTCGAAAGTCCCAAGGACCGGGCCGAGAACCTCATGATCGTCGATCTGCTGCGCAATGACCTCGGCCGCGTGGCCGAGACCGGCAGCGTCATGGTGCCTGAGCTTAACGCACTCTACAGCTTCGCCAGCGTCCATCATTTGGTCTCGACCGTGACGGCGCGGCTGCGCAAGGGCCTCACGCCGGTGGATCTGATCCGCGCCAGCTTTCCAGGGGGATCGGTCACCGGCACGCCGAAGATCAGGGCGATGGAAATCATCGACGAACTGGAGGCCGGGCGGCGCGGCGCCTATTGCGGCGCCATCGGCTGGATCGGGCTGGACGGCGGGATGGAGCTGTCGATCGCGATCCGGACGCTGACGCTGACCCGGGAGCGTGTCATCGCCCAGGCCGGCGGCGGCATCGTTGCCGACAGCGACCCGATGGGCGAATATCGTGAGGCGCTGACCAAGGTGCGGCCGATGCTGGCGACGCTCGACCCCAGCTATCGCTGAACCCCGTCAGTCCGGCGTCTGCCAGACCGCGTTCCACCACAGCGTGCGATAGCCGCCGCTTTCCGCGTCCCAGAACAGATGGGTCATCACCCGGTCGCCGGCGCGATAGCCGTCGGACCATTCGCCCGGCTTTTTCCGCCCGGCATGGTCGCGCTTGATCCGGCGCATCTTCACTTCGATGATCTTGCTGAAGCCGAGCCGCGCCATGCGGGGAAAGCGGTATTGCGGCTCCCCCTTGATGATCTTTTCCACCTGAAGGCGGGCGATATGCGGGCTGGTCCTGTCCCTGGCCCAGAGAATCCTGCGGATGCGCACCTTGACGACCAGCTCGGCCAGCTCGAACAGTTCGTCCTGGGACAGCGCGGGCGGCAATCCGGTGACACCATCGCGCGGCAGCACGTCTTCCGGCGAGGGCTCGTCGTTGTCGATTATATCCGCCACCAATCTGAATGCCGCCGGATGCAATCCGGCTCGGTTCCTGTATCGCTCAGGCTGAAGAATCTTGGCAGATTCCCAGGACGCGGTGAAGCGCAAATTGCGCGAAGGATAGCGGCCGCGGCTCAGCCGAAAATACGGCCGCCATTCAGTCGATAGAGGATCAGCCCGCCCAGAATCATGAAGCCGATGATCCTGAGGATCCACCGGAACATCGATTTCTGCAGCGCGGCCGGCGCCTGTTCCCAGCGCTCCTGCTCCAGCTGCCGCTGTTTCGCCATGCGTTCGCGCGCACGCCTGAGAAGTGGTGAGTCGCTCATGCCTTATATCTAGGGCACCGGGTTGTTCTTGCACCCCAGCTTGTTCACCAGGGCCTCGAGCGACACGGCGATCTTCGAATTCTCGCCCTTCTCATAGGCGTCGGCGACGCGGCCGATCAGGTTGGCGCAGGCCTGCTGCATCGGATTGACCGTCGGCACCTGGCCGGGCTGCGGGGCGGGTGCGCCGGGCGGGCCGTCGACCTCGCGCTGCGCCAGGCCGCTCGCCACCGGTGTGGCGAAGGTCAGCGCGTGAAGCTGCAGCTGCAGCTGCGCCAACTGCTCGGCCTGCCTGTTGGTCTGCGTCACCAGCGACTGGTTCCAGACCAGCACGACGGCGGCCAGGATGATCAGCATGGTCAATTGCGCGATCGGCGCGATGCGGCTGCTGAAGCGGTCCACTTGCTTGTCCCCCTCTTGCGGCAGCACGCCGCTCATCCATGCGTCGCGGTCGCCGGCATTGTTCAAAGCCTCATGTTCCGCCAGGGTCTTATAAGTGCGGTTCTGCCGCGCCCGCAACGAGTCGCGTACAAGATAACCCACGACGAACAGGACCGGGACCAGGACGATGACCGCGAAGATGGTCGCAACCAGTGAGGTTTTATCGTCCATGAAGCTTTTCGCGACTCGACGGCAATTCGACTCTCATAATCGCGGCTTTCCTGCTGTAAATCTCCGCAGTCGGCCAAGGCACGCGGTTAATATCTTCTTCCCCGGGCCGTCTTCCCAAGGGATGGGATTAAACCATAGGTTCGGCAGGTTAGGGAGGATAAGGTGAAAACACCAAGCATTTTATCGACTTCGCCGGTTTTCCTGCTGATCCATGGCGCGTTCCACGGCGGCTGGTGCTGGCGCCGCGTCGGCGACCTGCTGACCGAAGCGGGCGCCCGGATCTTCGCCCCGACCATGACCGGGCTTGGCGAACGGGCTCATCTCCTGAACGACACCGTCGGCATCGAGACCTTTTTCCGGGATACGATCGCGGTGATCGAGGCTGAGGAGCTGACCGACATCGTGCTGGTCGGCCACAGCTTCGGCGGCGCGGTGATCACCGGCGTCGCCGACCGGGTCCCGGAGCGGATCGCACAGCTCGTCTATCTCGATGCCGTGGTGCCGCAGAACGGCAAGTCGGCGCTTGCCTGCCTGCCCGAGGAAACCCAGGCGATCCGGCTGCGCACGGCCCAGGCGACGCCGGGCGGCCTTACTATCCCGCTGCCGACCGAAACGATGTTCGACCTGCCGCCGGGGCCCGACCGCGACTGGGTCGCGCGGCGGATCACGCCGCATCCGCTCGCCGCCTATACCGATTCGATTCAGCTCAACCATCCGGTCGGGAACGGCCGGCCGCGCGTCTATATACGCTGTACCGATCCGGTCTATCCGGCGGTGGTGCCGAGCTATGACCGTATCAAGGAAGAGGGCGGCTGGACCCTGGTCGATATCGCCACCGGGCACGACGCAATGGGTACCGTGCCCGAGGCGCTGGCCGAAATCCTGCTTGCCCACGCGCCGGGAGGGAGGTGACCCATGTCGGCCGAACGCTTCATCGGCTCCTGGAAGCTGATGTCGTGGCGCATCTCCACCGACGACGGCGGTTGGCGCCATCCGCTGGGGCCGGATGCCAAGGGCCTGATCGTCTATGCGCCGGACGGCTATATGTCCGCGTCGCTGATGGCGGCCGACCGGCCGGATTTCATGGGGTCCGATCCGCTGGCCGGCAGCGCCTATGAATGCCTGTCGGCGATGCGGACCTATCACGCCTATGCCGGCCGCTATGTGCTCAAGGAAGACCGGGTCGAGCATAAGGTCGAGATGTGCCTGTGCCCGAACCTGCAGGGATCGGTGCAGGTCCGCTATTTCCGTTTCGATGGCGACGACCTGGTCCTCACCACCCCACCGCTGACCCGCGCCGGGACCACGGGCACGGCCGAGTTGGTCTGGCGGAAAGCCGCGAAATTCCGCCGGTAAATAACGAGGAGGCTTTTTCGAGGTCCCCAGAGATTACAAAACTGTAATCTGCCGTTCATCACAAATGCAACAAAACGGCGCAGGCCGGTGTTCTCCTGAACGTACCATGAATATAGGGACGTGTAAGGAGGATCCCATCATGCGTAAGAACATTCTGGCCTTGTTCGCCCTTGCCATGGTTGCGACACAATTGGGCGGATGCGTGGTCTATGAGCGTCCGTATCATCCGTACTACCATTATTACTATTACCGGTAATATCGGTGTTCGTGGAAACATGCCATGAAACGGATAATCGCCATCACCTTCGCCGCCTGCGCCGCCATCGGCTTGGCGCGGGCGACTTCGGCCCAGGAATATTACGGGCCCCAATCCTTGCCGCCGCAGCCGGCACCGCCGCCTGCGGTCGAGGAGGATTACGGTCCGGCCCCTGTGCCGCCGCCTGAGCGCGACTACTGGATGCGCGGCCACTGGGAGTGGGACGGTGTCCAGTATGTCTGGGTCGGCGGTCATTACGTCGAGCGTCAGGCCGGCCTGTATTGGGAGCCCGGACGCTGGGTGGCCCGCGACGGGCATTGGGTGTGGATCGGCGGCCATTGGCGCCGGTAACGCACGCCGCTTTTTGAGTATGATCCGTAGCGTAACTTTGGCTGCCGTCACTTGTTCATGAGCGACGGCAGCCAGAGCACGATTGCCGGGAAGGCAACCATGATCGCGATAGCGACGAGATGCGCCACGAAATGCGGCATGGTCCCGCGGAACACCTCCGTCACCGGCCGGTTGGCATAGCGGGCGACGATAAAGCAGTTGAGCCCGATCGGCGGGGTGATCATGCCGACCTCAGCCGTCACGATCTTCACCACGCCGAACCAGATCGGGTCGAAACCCAGCGACTTGATCAGCGGCAGCACGATCGGCACGGTCAGCACCAGGATCGCGATCTGATCCATGAACGATCCCAGCACGATATACATCATGAGGATCAGCACGATCACCAGCCAGCGCGACACGTGCAGCGCGCCCACCCAGGCGACCAGATCCTGGGTGACGTGCGACAGGGTGAAGAAATAGCCGAAGATGCTGGCCCCCATCAGGATCGTCGCGATCATGCAGCTGCCGATGGCGGCCCGCTCGAAGCCGTGCTGAAGCTGCTTTAGCGAGGGCCGGGCGCGCAGCATCGCCAGCACGAAGCCGCCGGACGCGCCGACGGCTGAGGCCTCGGTCGGGGTGGCGATGCCGTTGAAGATCGCCCCGGTGACGATGGCGAACAGCAGCAGCATCGGGCCGACGCCCTTGAGCAAAACCAGCTTTTCCTGGAACGACACGGAGGGCGCCGCCGGAGCTCGGGCCGGGTCCCGCCAGACCAGGAACAGGATCGTCGCGATGATCGTCAGCGTCACGATGACGGCCGGGACGATGCCGCTCATCAGCAGCTTGGCGACATTCACCTCGGCCAGCAGGGCGAAGATGATCAGCGCGACGCTTGTCGGCAGCAGCATTGCCAAGGTGCCGGAGATGGCGACGACGCCGGCCGCCATCCTGGGTTCGTAACCCTGCCTGATCATCGACGGCAGGCTGGTCGCCGACAGCGTAGCCGCTGAGGCTGTACTGGTGCCGCAGATCGCGCCGAAGCCGGCGCCGGCCAATGTCGTGGCAATGCCGAGCCCGCCCGGAATCCGCCCGAACCAGGCGGCCGCCGTCTTGAACAGGTCGTCGGCGATGCCTGAGAGCAGCACCATCTCCGCCATCAGCAGGAACATCGGGATGGTGATCAGCTCATAGGAGTTGAGCGCCGAGATCGGCGCCGTTTCCAGCACCCCGACCAGCACATCCGGGCCGAACCCGACCAGCAGGCCCAGCGCCCCCGAAACGCCCATCGCGAACCCGACCGGCATGCCGATCGCCAGCAGCGCGACCAGCGCCGCGATCACCAGCAGCACGATCATTCGAACGATGCCTCGTCGATGCCTTCGTCTGACCGCGCCAGCGGCGGCAGGGGAATGAGCTCTGGCCCGCCGCCGAGCGCCACCGCATGGGCGACGGCGTCGGCCAGCAGCCGCACGGTCAGGAGCGCGGTGCCGAGCGGCGCCAGGGCGAGATAGGCCCAGGTCGGCCATTCGATCGCGCCTTCGATGATGTCATGCCGGGCGAAGGCATCCACGGCGCGCGCGAACGTGACGACGGCGATCGTCGCGAACAGGGGCGCCGAGATCAGGCAGCTCGCCAGCACGAAGACCCGCCGCGTCCGCGCCGGAACATAGTAATGCAGGATATCGACCCCGACATGGGCATGGCCGGACCAGGCGCGCGACAGGCAGAAATAGAAGATCGCCAGGGTGAAATAGAGCGATACCAGATCGTAGGACCAGCCGAACGGATGGTTGAGGCCGTAGCGCATCACCACATCGCTGGCGACGATCGCCATGACGGCGAACAGGATGCCGGAGGCGGCCCAGGCGAGCAGGGCCTCGACCCTGCCGATCGCGGCGACGGCGGCGCTCATTGCGGCTTCGCGGCCTCGGCCGCGTCCATGAAGGCCTTCACGATCTCGGTCCCTGGTTGGCCGCGCGCGTCCAGCCGCTTGGCCCAGTCGGACCGGACCCGGGCGAAGGCTGCTTCCAGGTCGGCATGATCGCTGTCCTGTGGCGTTGCCAAGCGGACGCCGCCGGTGCGGACCTGGGCGATCGCCTCAGCCTCCGCCCTGTCGAACTTCTCGCAGGCCTGCAGGCTCAGCAACCGGCCGGCGCTGGCGAGTGCTTCCTGGGCGTCGGGCGGCAGGGCATCCCAGGTCTTGAGCCGGATCGAGAAGGTGACCGCCACCGTGCCGAAATCCTGGCCCAGCGTGCCGGACTTCAGCAGCGGCGCCAGATGGTAGGAGACCGCGCTTTGATAGGCGAGCAGGGCGCCGTCCAGGGTGCCGCGGGACATCGATTCATAGATTTCCGCCGGCCCCATGCGGATCGGCACCGCGCCCAGCCCCATCACCGTCAGGTCCATCGCCCCGCCCGGCGTGCGGATCTTGAGGCCCTCCACGTCCTTGAGCGCGCCCAACGGGCGCCCGGACGAGAGGATCAACTGGTAGGCCGGCAGCAGGAAGATGATCAGCGGCCTGACGCCGTTGGGCTTGAACTCGCGCTCATTGAGGACCGCGCCCTCCGCTGTCAGCGCCCGCAGCGCCGCGTCGCCCTGGCAGGAGGTCTGGAAGATGCCGGGCAGCTCGGTGACCGTCGCCAGCGGCATGCGGTCGGACTGGTAGGACGGGACGACGAAGCCGATATCGGTCACCCCGGCCTGGGTCAGCATCAGCATGTCGCGCGATTTCCCGAGCTGCTCGGCCGGGAAATGGCGGATCTCGACCTGGCCGTGGGTGATTTCGGCCACTTGCTGGATGAAGGGCTCGATCACCAGCCGGTCGATGATATGGCCGGACGGCATGCCGTCGGCGAGACGAAGCGTGATCTTGTCGGCATGGGCCGGCGAGGCGAAAGACAGGGTCGCGGCCAGGGCAAAAGCCGGTCGTTTCCAAGTTCCGCCCATGCCCGTGATTTCCCCATGCCGGTCGATGGTTTTTCTTGCGAACTATCGACTGGAGGAGTCGACAGCGCACGGCCATCTCAATAGCTTACGGACAACTGCCGAGAAACAGGGGAATTTGAGCGATGAAGTATCGTGGCGTTGGGAAGTCGGGTCTGCAGGTGTCGGTCGTCGGGCTGGGCTGCAACAATTTCGGGATGCGGACCGACCTCGACGGCGCCCGCGCCGTCATCCACGCCGCGCTCGACGCCGGCATCACGCTCTTCGACACCGCCGACATCTACGGCGGGCAGGGCGGCTCCGAGACCATGATGGGCCCGATCCGGGGCGACCGCCGCAAGGCCATCGGGCTGGCGACCAAGTTCGGCATGCGGAAGGGCAAGGGAGGCGTAAAAAAGGGCGCCTCCCGCCGCTATATCATGGCCGCGGTCGAGGCCAGCCTGCGCCGCCTCCAGACCGACTGGATCGATCTCTACCAGCTGCACGCGCCCGATCCGCTGACCCCGATGGAGGAGACGCTGCGGGCGCTCGACGACCTCGTCAGCTCAGGCAAGGTCCGCTATGTCGGCTGCTCCAACGTGCCGGCCTGGGGTGTCGCCGACGCCGCCTGGATCGCCGAGACGCGCGGCTTCAACGGATTTATTTCAGCCCAGGACGAATACAGCGTGCTGGTGCGCAAGGTCGAGGCCGAGCTCAAGCCGATGTGCGAGCATTTCGGCATCGGCATCCTGCCCTATTTCCCGCTGGCAAGCGGCCTCCTGACCGGCAAGTTCAAGAAGGGCGAGCCGCTGTCGAAGGAGACCCGCCTCGGCGCCGCGGCGGGCAGCGGCTATTTCGATCATTTCACCACCGACGAGAAATTCGAAATCGTCGCCAAGCTGACCGATTTCGCCGAATCGCGCGGCCATACGATCCTGGAGCTCGCCTTCTCCTGGCTGGTCGCCCAGCCGGTCGTCCCGTCGGTCATCGCCGGCGCTACCAGGGCCGAGCAGGTCGCGGCGAACGTGAAAGCCGCCGACTGGGTCATGACCCCGGAAGAGTTGGCCGAGATCGACAAGATCGCGCCACGGTAAGGTGGCTTTACCGCATACCGGTGTGCGGTATACAACAGAGTGATCGAATCCTTTGGCGACAAGCGGACGGCCGCCTTGTTCCGGGATGAATTCGTCTCGGATTTTCAAGGGTTCGCGCGACCGGCAAAACGAAAGCTGGAAGCGCTGAACGCCGCGTCTCGCCTGGAGGACTTGCTGGTACCGCCTTCAAATCGCCTTGAGAAATTGAAGGGTGATTTGAAGGCTTTCCATTCGATCCGCGTCAATGACCAATGGCGCGTGATCTTTAAATGGATCGACGGCCACGCTGAAGAAGTTGCGGTCGTGGACTATCACCGAGGAGCGGCCGATGGCACATGCCGAGTTCGATCCGGTCACACCGGGCGAGATGCTTAAGGAAGAATTTCTGGCGGAATATGGCTTGTCGCAGAACGAGCTCGCGAGGGCGGCCGGCATTTCGCCGAATCGCATCGCCGAAATCGTCAACGGGCGGCGGCGGATCACGGCCGATACGGCGCTTCGGCTTGGGCTCTATTTTGGCAACAGTGCCGAGTTCTGGATGAACCTGCAGACCCATTACGATCTCAAGATGGCACGCCGTGGAATCCCGCCCGAAGAGGCTGAGAAGATTGCCGCAGCGCGCGCGGCATAGCGATAATTCGCTGGACGCGGCTTCCTCGTCCCGCCACATTCGTTCACGAAAGAAAACAAATTTCCGGGGGAGTTTCAGGTCATGGATGAACGGACATTGTCGCGGCGCGACATGCTGGCGGCCGGCGCCGGCGTGGTTGCGGCCGCAAGTCTGTCGCCTGTTTTGAATGCCAATGCCGCGCAGGGAGCAACGCCGATGAAAGACGTCACCGAGTTCAAGATCGCCGTGCCGCAGGCGCGCCTCGATTACATCATGACCCGTATCAAAGATGCGCAGTGGCCGGACGTGCCGGGCGGCGAGCCGTGGCAGTACGGCACCAGCGACGCCGCGCTGAAGGACTTGGCGAACTATCTCGTCACCAAGTACGACTGGCGCGCCCGCGAAGCGGCGATGAACAAGCATCAGCACTTCAAGGCCAAGGTCGACGATTACGAGATCCACTTCATGTATGAGAAGGGTTCGGGCTCGAACCCGCAGCCGCTGATCATGACCCACGGCTGGCCCGGCTCGTTCGTCGAGTTCCTGAAGGCGATCGACATGATCGCCCATCCGGAGAAGTTCGGCGGCAATGCTGAGGATGCCTTCACCGTCATCTGCCCGTCGATCCCCGGCTTCGGCTTCTCGTCCAAGCCGAAGAAGCCGATCAGCTCACGCGACGTCGCCGTGCTGTGGGACAAGATGATGACCCAGAATCTAGGCTATTCGTCCTATGTCACCCAGGGCGGCGACTATGGCAGCACGATCTCTGTCTGGCTGGGCGCCGAGGGCAAGGGCTGCAAGGCGGTGCACCTCAACTTCCTGCTCGGCGTCGGCGGCCCGGTCGTCACCGATGAGGACAAGGCCGCGATGGCGCGCTGGGGCGAGGTCTACACGAAGGAGGGCGGCTATATCCATATCCAGTCGACCAAGCCGCTGACGCTCTCCTATGCGATGACGGACAGCCCGCTCGGTGTCGCGGCCTGGATATTCGAGAAAATGAAAACCTGGTCCGACACCAAGAACGGCGACCCGTGGTCGACCTATACACGCGACGAGGTGCTCGACAACATCATGGTCTATCTGGTGACCAACACGTTCGGCACCGCATCATGGATGTATACCGGCGGCGCGATGCCG
>CAZNNJ010000018.1:0-5065 GCA_964574305.1 uncultured Rhodospirillales bacterium
CTGCCGCTCATGGTGGCGGCCGGCGCCGCGGCCGGCGAGCTCGGCCGCGGTCATTTTCATGGTCACGCTCTCGGCAAGCCGATCTCAGGCTTCCGCTTCGGCTGACACAATCCAAGGAGACCAACCATGCCCCAGCTTCTCGTTGTCGAAACCAGCCCGCGCGGTGACTATTCGATCTCACGCAATCTTACCCGCCGCTTCGTCGCTGAATGGCAGGCCGCACACCCTGTTTGACAGGTGGTTATCCGCGATCTGACGGAAACGGGCCTGTCTTTCGTGAGCGCGCCGTGGCTTCAGGCTTATTTCGCGCCGCCGGAGCAGCATTCGGTCGAAATGAAGGACGTGCTCCGGCTGTCGGACGACCTCGTCGCCGAACTGCTGGCGACCGACCATCTCGTCATTGCCACGCCCGTCTACAACTACAACGTCCCGGCGGCGCTCAAGGCTTGGGTTGACCACATCGTCCGCAAGGGGCTGACGCTCGGGATGGACGGCAAGGGCCTTGTCGGCGGCAAGAAGGCGACTGTGCTGCTGGCGTCCGGTGGTGTTTACAAAGAAGGTTCGCCGATCCGCGATCGTGACATTGCGAGCCAGTATCTGCGTCTGATCCTGAACGTCATCGGTATCACCGACGTGACCTTCATCGCGGCTGGCGGAGCGAAGGCGGTCGATCTGGGCGAGATCGATCGAGAGGACTTCCTGGACAAGTTCCAGGACGCAATCGAGGCTGAGGCCGCTCACTCTGCTGTCGCGGCTGGCTCTGTTGCGGTTTCTGATTAAGTTTCGATTCTAGAAATGTTCGCCGCGCAGTCCACGAACCCTTTCACCAGTTTTTCCATTACGGGGCGAGGGTGCGCCGGCCGCTGTTGAGCGTGTCGCGGACGAAGTTCACGCTCTCACATTTCCGCGCGTGTTTCATCAAGCGTTGAACACTGTCGCTCGTTCCGAGCCTAAATGGCCGGCCGGCTCGCGAGCCAGCGGTTGCGTTGCCCCTTGCGCGGCTTGCAAGCGGCTACTCAGAAGTGGATTGCCTCGAACGATGACCAAGGCGGCGAAGCCCCGCCTTCACAATGGCGATGTGAAACGGCCTGATTACAGCCAGATAAGCTCGGCCCACGCGGTTGTGGCATTTCACCGCGGTGGTGCTTACGAACAGTGACGATGAGCCATCCGGCACGATCATCATCGAAGTGCGGAAGTCGAGGTGACGATCATCCTCGCCGATCACCACCTCGTGGCGGGTTTCCTGAATGACCGGAAAGATGTCGATCCGCGACCGTCCGTCGCTTTCGCTACGAATATCATCAGACGACTTGATGCCCGCAGGCGTGACAAGGAAGTCGCGTAGTGCCATCAACGCCCTAAAGACCGACGGTGGATTCGTCAGCGTCAATCGCGCCAAGACCCGTGCGTCCTGAGGCGCATCGTCCGGGAGCCGCAGGCAATACGCATCAAGCAGGTCTGCATCCGCATACCAGGGCTGGATGGCCGACACCGGCGGTTGGCACCGTTTGACACTCCCGGCCCTCATAGTGGGGCGAGCTGGACCGCCGGAAAGCCAACCTTCGCCGCGAGTTTCTGTTGCATGGCGACGACCTGCGCGAGCGGCCGCCACTGGATTGTCATTGAGCTCACGAGCCCCTCGCTATCAATGTGCATGTCGTCGACGCCATCGACGTGGGCGTCTCCTGCGTGGATCGTGACGAAGACCGCGGCATGACTATCCGCCTCGATCATGTCGGTGACGGTAAAGTCGTCCACCACCGCGAGCAACGCCGCCAGCAGCTCGCCCACAGCGTCTTTTCCGGACACTGGATCGGGGAGGATCGGGCTGCGCAACGTCACATCGTCGCTCATGTGAGGGCCTAGCGCCATGGCGTCCTTCGCATGCATGGCGTCCAGAAACGGCTGAAGATGGGTCTTGTCCATGGAAATTCTCCTTGCCCCATACGTGCACAAGGACGGGAGGGATTGTAGCACCCGATCCAGCAAGATAGTGTTGACGTCATGTCCACTGATATGTCCATCTTGTCCCTGATACAGCTGCGTTGCTTTCTGGCCATTGTCGATATGACGACTTTCGCAGGGGCAGGGAGGCGGCTTGGAATGACCACATCGGGTGTGTCCAAGACGATCGCTCGGATGGAGGCTGCTTGCGGGGCAAGGCTGCTCCACAGGTCGACGCATGCGCTGTCGCCCACTGAGGCCGGCGAGAGACTGATTCCGTCGGCCAGGGCCGTCATCGCAGCCATGCAAGAGGCGGAAGCCGCGCTGGAGGACGTGTCAGTTGGAACTGGAGGCGGCCGGGTCCGGGTGAGCGCGCCGACCGCTTTCGTTCGCGCGTGTCTGGTGCCGACACTGCCGGCGTTGCTCCTCGCGCGACCGGACATCGTGCTCGATATTCGAGCAAGCGATGAAACCATCGACCTCGCCGAAAGCGGTGTTGATCTTGCATTGAGGAGCGGACCACTCGATGGCCTTCCCGGCCACGTACGCCTTCCGTGGTTCTCGTTTCCATGGGTCGCCTGCGCGACATCGGCTTACCTCGAACGCGAGGGAGTGCCGCGCACTCCTGCCGATCTGGCCCATCATGCACTGATCGGGTTCAGGAACTCGCGGACGGGGCTGGTGGAGCCTTGGCGGCTGGGAGAGAACCGCTCTCCGGGCATCGCACCGATCTCATGGCGGGTGGTGCTCGACGATGCGGAAGCGGCTTGGATCGCCGCGCTCAGCGGTGTCGGTATCGCTTGGGCGCCCCGCTGGCTCGCGGCCGATGCGCTTAAAACTGGGGCGGCGATCGAGGTGCTCAGAGAATGGCGTACGCTGGATACGCCGATGTCTATCGTCAGGCGCGACCGCAAGTTGGTGCCGGAGCGCGTCGGCGCCGTCATCGACTTTCTAGTTGGCGAAACCGCTACGTTCCGTGGGAACGATGCCGAAGTTGGAAGAACAAGCCTGTCGTGACAGCTACGCAAGCTTGAACCCAGTCGTCGTCGTGATCGAACCAGAACGCCGAAAGAGGTCCCAGCTCCCAGAACATCCAAACATGTCAGGAGCGATCAACCTCTATGCCGTTACTTGGTGGGCAAAGGTGGTCCACCCGATCGATCAATTCGCGCTTTTCCTTTTGCGATAGCTTGCCGATGGCGACGTCGAGGCGATGTCCGTTCTCACGAATTTGCCTCGTCGCCACTTCGCGCCCGCGCAGTGTAAGCTCGACATAGACGCGCCGGCCATGTTGCGCGTCCGGTCTTGTCGCCACCAATTCGTCACGCGATAGAAGGTCAACCAGTTCGGAAACGCTGGCACGCGAGACGCCCAAGGCGTCGACGAGGTCTCTTTGAAGCACGGGCCTTGGCCCAGAGAATCATCAACATCTGCAGCCGCCCCGGAGACAGGGCGTCGGGCCCGAGCCAGTGGGCGAGATCGGCGTTCACGCGTTGGACTGAACCCCTCAAGGCGAACAGAAGGCGGATCGACAGGAAGATGTCTGGGGGCAATTCCTCGGCATAGGCCTGCATGAGGAAATCGGGCGGGGAGGCCAGATCTTTTTGTTCCGACATCGAAAAGGCGACTCCTTTGTCTCTTGGTACGGCCCCGGCGCCGCAATGGATAGGCAACTCGACCTACCACCAATGATTTCGCCCGGGGCCGCGGCCCAAGCAGACTTCGTTCGTGACCACGAACGGCCAGTAGCTGGTCCGGCCCTGCCGGGCGGACCAGCCCTGTGGGTCAAGGTCCGCTTTCTTCCGATCCTGCAGCGCGGCGCCGACCAGCACCAAAAGGATAATCGCGCCGGACAGGATGACGTTCTTCGCAATCGGAAAGACCAGGATGTGGCACGCACCCCACAGCGCGAACGACCACATCATCGGGTGACGGGTGATGGCATAGACACCGCGCGCCTGTGCCATCGCCGCTGGGAAGCGCCGGGTTCCGCACCAGCGAGCCCAGCAGCAGGATTGAAGCGGCCAGCATCACGACGGTCGCGACCGCCCACAGCCCACCGCCGACCGCCCAAGCCGACGGCGTCACGGGAGCGGCACGATAGGCCCAGACGGTCGCCCCCAGGATGAGGGCGGCGGTTGCTGAGTAGAATGCCGCGAACACCGTTTCTCCCAGCACCGCCACCAGCGAGCGCCGGAGCGGATGCGACAGGATGAAATGCGTCCCCACGAACGCGCCCGCTGTGGCCAACACCCATGCCGATCCATCCATCATGCGCGCTCTTCCTTCAGGCGCCCCAGAAAATCGAGGATGAGCTGGTTGGCTTTGTCGGGTTGTTCGAGAGGCACCAGGTGCGCCGCGCCCTCCACCTCGACCTGGCGTGCGTTGGGCATCCGCTCCGCGATCCGGCGGCTGAGCGCGGTGGGCAGGATCGTGTCCTGCGCGCCCGACACGACCAGCGCGGGCGTCGCGATCGTCGCCAGTTCATCGAAAGACGCATCGCGGCGCACCAGCACCGAATCGACGCTCCTTATCAGGGCGCGGCGATTCCAGGATCGGAACCGTGCGGCAAAGGCCTTTACCATCTGTGGATCACGCTGGTGCGTTCCCTCGCTGAACTGGAGCATCAGGAGCATGCGATCGACCACCCGATCGAGCGGCGCGATCGCCAGCAGCAGCGTCAGCAATCTGGCGGTCGCCCTGGTGGAGAGATTGGGGCGGTCGGCCGTGGTGTTGAAAAGCACAATGCCGCGCACGCGATCCGGGTGCCGTTGAGCGACGCGTGGTGCGATCATCCCGCCCCAAGACGTGCCCAGCATGACCACCGGGACATCCGGGGAGACAAGCGCGAGCAGTTGGGCCGCGACATCGGTGCATTCGTTCATCGTGAACGGGCGGCCGGGGCCGGGACTGTTCCCATGCCCGGGCGGATCGAGCGCCAACGTTCGCCAGCCGGCCCCCCGCAGGACTTCAACCTGCCGATCCCACATCGTGTGAACGGAAAACAGGCTCGGCCACAGCAGCGCCGTCGGCTGATCGGGTTTGCCCTGAACGGCGTAACCGAATCGACCGAGCCAGGGTGTGCATGGTTTTGAGTCCCATCGCGAAACCCCGGGAG
>CAZNNJ010000018.1:5075-20390 GCA_964574305.1 uncultured Rhodospirillales bacterium
GGGGACCCGCGCCGACGACCCTGCTACGGGGGATGCGGTGCGGAGCGGGCGGGGAAAGGTGTTAATTGTTTTGAGTGCCATCGACAGAACCCCGGAGTGCGTGTACGGTGTAAACATACTAAGTATACACTGTAAACGGAATGTCAAATGGAATCGCGATCGGATTCGAAAGACGGGCTTCGCGCCGCATTGCTGGTGGCGGCGCTCGATCTGCTGGAATCGGACGGCAATGCGCCGAGCCTGCGGGCGGTGGCGCGCGCCGCCGGGGTTTCCGCGATGGCCCCCTACCGGCACTTCGAGGACAAGGCGGCGCTGCTAGCGGCGGTCGCCGATCGTGGTTTCGCGATGCTGGGCGACGATCTGGCCCAAGCCGATGCGTGCGCCGACGCGGCGGAGGCGCTGTTCGCCCAAGGTGTGGCCTTCACCTGCTTCGCCAGACGCCGTCCCGCATTGTTCCGTCTGATGTTCGGCCCCGAATACGGCCATGCCGGAACCGTTGCCATCCAGCGTGCCGACGAGGTTCTCGACAGACGGGTCGCCGAACTGGTTCCGGGCAGTGCGAATGCGGCCAAGCTGGCATGCCGGGCGCTCGTTCAAGGCTTGGCGATGATCGAACTCAGCGGCAGATTGAAACCCCAGCGTGAGCACGACATCGAGGCTGCAATACGTCTGTTCGCGACGACTGTCTCCGGGCGAAAGTAGTGATAGCCAATCGCGCGTTCCGTTAAGCGGCCCGACGGGAGTGCGTAAAAGTCGGGCAATGACGTGGAATCGGCGGTTCGCTATCCGCTTGACGCCAACCGGTAATAGGCGGGCGGTCAGGGTTTCGAGCTCATCTCACATAGAGCAGCTAAGCCAAATACGATCGGATACTCTCGACCTCACCATCTGAATCCCCGGGTTCTGCGACAGGATTGTCAATTCCCGAAGAGAACCTCTGAGAGGCACGCCAACGGACCGTGTGGCATTGAGTGTGCCGTGTTTTTTATGAAGCTGATCGGCTGAGGCCCAATCCGCAAGGGATCCTACCAGGTGATCAGCGGTGCTTTACGCAGCCAGGTATCGGCAGTGAGTTGCTGTACGACAAAATCGGCGACGTCGGCTCGCGCAATTGTTCCGCCATGCACGCCCGTCAGATCGGTCAATGCCCGGATACGACCGCGAGGTGCTTTGTCGTTCAGCACCGTCGGTCGGACGATCGTCCAATCGAGTGCGCTGCAGCGGATTGCATCCTCCTGTCGGTCTTTGTCTTCATAGACCTTGCGGAGCATGAGGGGCAGGAACAGCCGGTCAAAGAAAAAGCCGCCATGCCCTCGGCTGTCACCTGCCCCCAGGCCGGTGATATACACCAATCGGCGGACATTTTGCGCGGCCATGACACTCACGAGCGCGCGCGTTGCTGTCGATAGCATCGTCACTTCCCGAAACGGGCTCATTGGCGTCCCGAGGGAACTGATAACCGCGTCGCAACCGGCAATTGCGCGGGTCAATGCGGTCGCATCGCGCGCATCCCCTTCGACAAGCTCGGCCCCGCCCAGGTCGGCGGCCTTGGCCCTGGAGCGAACAAGAGCCACCACGTCGTGGCCCTCTGCCCGGGCCTGGTTCACGATCAGGCGGCCAGTCGCGCCTGTGGCGCCCAATACCAGGATTTTCATGTCAAACCTCCAGCCGGGTTGATGGATGGGCAGAATCGTCGAGCCGTTGGCGGAGGAACTCACCAATGGCATTCACGGATTGCTCGGCGCCGAGAAAACGGTCGAGGGAGGACTGGAACACGTGAGGCATCCCCTCCCAGACCGACAGCGTGACGTTGACGCCTGCTGCCCGCGCCCGATCGGCGTAGCGGACGGCGTCATCGAGCAGGACCTCGTCGTTACCCACATCGATGTGGATCGGGGGCAGGTTCTGAAGCCGCGCATAGAGGGGTGGTGTCCTGGGCTCGGTGGTGTCCCGCCCGTGCGGGTAGGCATTGGCGAATTCCTTCAGTACGCCGCGCGTAAAGATCGGATCCGCCTCGGCACGGGTCTCGAAACTGGCGCCAGTGAGAGCAAGGTCTGTCCAGGGTGACATCACCGCCGCACCGACGGTTGCAAGGTCCCTTTGGTCTTCTCGCCAGCGAGGATCGACAGCAGCGCCAGCGTCAGACCGCCGCCCGCAGAGTCGCCCGCAACCACGATCCGTTCGGCGCCCTCCGCCACGAGACCGCGATAGGCGGCGGCCACATCGTCGATCGCGGCTGGGAACGGATGCTCGGGCGCGAGGCGGTAGTCAGGCACAAAAGTATCCGCGTTGACGCGCGCGGCGATCTGCCCGGCGAAGTTGGCGAACGCCTGTGCCGAGCCAAGGACGTAACCGCCACCGTGCACGTAAAGCATCCGCGTCGTTGGTTGCGCCGTGGCGAGGCGGAGCCAGAAGCCTGGAATTCCGCCGACCGTCGTCGATTCGACCCGTATCGCCGCCGCAGCGGGGGTGGCGGCGAGCATGGCGTCGAACATCGGTCGTGCCTCTGGACCGAGCGCCTCGCCCTTATGGGCTGACGCAGCCTGTCGCATCGCCGGTACGGCCGCGGCATCTTGAGGCGGAAGGGGGTGAATGGTGGTCATGGACCGTCTCCTTGTTTGATGTGCGGTTGGGCACTCAGCCCTTCGCCCACTGGGCGGCGGCGTCCTTTGCGAAGGCCACGTAGGAGCGGGGCGAGCGACCAAGCAGCTTGGTAAGATGCGCGATGTCCCCTGTGCTCGCCCCGGCGCCGTCCGTCTGGCAGCGACCGAACATCAGGCGCAGGTCGAGTGCGTGCCACGCGGGCAGCATGGCCTTCATCCGCTGCTCCATCGCGGTGAGATCGTCGCCGCCATAGCGGATGGCGCGGCCGAGCGCCTCGCTCCAGATGGCCGCGACGCCTTCCCCGGTCAGACTGTCCGGGCCGACCAGTTCATAGGTCTCGCGGCCGAGCGGTGCGGGCGCCTGTTCCCGGCGGACCAGCTCGATGGCGGCAGCCTCGCCGATATCGCGGATATCGACCATCGAGATGCCCTTCGCGCCGATCGGCGCGCCATAGGCGCCGAACTTCAGCAGCGGGTCCTTCTGACGCAGGTCGTTCTGGATGAAGTAGGCCGGACGCAGGATTGTCGCGGGCAGATCGAGGGCCTCGATCATCCGCTCGACCGTATGCTTGCCGGCGAAATGCGGCACGTCGTTCCCCGATAGTATCTCACCGTCATGGTTCCTTGAGTTGGTTTCTTGGCATCAGCCTAAGTGCGTGCGGAAGCATCCACGCTTGTTCCTGAAATAGAGGGGGCAGTCACGCTGGCGAAGTAACACAGCGCCACTTCATCTCCCGAGGTATCGGCTATCTCGCCCTTGGCTCGACGGCTGCGGCGACCCCCCGATAGCTCCGCTGCGGCGAACGCCGGCCTCCGCTAGGGCCGCGGCGGCCTGCGCTCCCGCCGCATCGAGCTCAGCGAAGCTACGATCGTGCGTTTCGCCAACCGGTCCCACCCACGACATCGCCAGATCGTAGGGGGCGTGTGGATGCCAGCTTCGCAAAGACGTCGCGCGCGAGGTTATAGCGCTCAGGCGCCGCCCAATCCTGAGGGAACAGATACCCGGCTATTTCGCCTCGTTGATCACATGAAGTTGCGTGAATTCGTGCAGCCCTTCTTCGGCGAACTCCACCCCCACGCCTGACTGTTTGGCTCCGCCGAACGGCATGGTGGGCCCGAAGTCGAGGTGCTTGTTGATCCAGATGGTACCGGCGTCCATTCGCGATGCGAGACGACGCGCCAACTCCAGGTCCGCTGACCAGATCGAGCCGCCAAGGCCCCACGGAGACGCGTTGGCGCGCGCGAGCGCGTCTTCGGGGTCGCTGTAGCGGATCACCGGAAGGATCGGACCGAACTGCTCTTCATCGACCAGTCGCGTCCCATCGGTAATGTCGCGGACGATGGTGGGACGAACAAAGTAGCCCGGGCGCTCCTCGATGCCCCCGGCGACAACCTTGCCGTGCTTCTTCGCATCGTCAAGGAAGCCGAGCACCTTTTCATACTGCATCCGATTTTGCAGTGGGCCGATCTGCGCGCCTTGTGTCAAACCATCGTCGACCACCGCTTCCTCCGCGAGCCTGGCCAGTTCGGTGCAGAGGGCGTCGTAGATATCGGCATGTGCGTACACGCGTTTGATCGCCAGACATACCTGGCCGGCATTCATGAAGGCTGCGCCGAAAAGGCCGGACGCCA
This sequence comes from uncultured Rhodospirillales bacterium, assembly GCA_964574305.1. Taxonomy (GTDB): domain Bacteria; phylum Pseudomonadota; class Alphaproteobacteria; order BOG-932; family Roseiterribacteraceae; genus BOG-932. The sequence goes on from CAZNNJ010000018.1 coordinate 9,311, forward strand.
CTTTGGCTGGATCCACGTCGGGCAGCACGACCGCCGCGTCGTTGCCGCCCAGTTCCAGTGTCAGCCGCTTGATCGTCGAGGCAGCGCTGGCCATCACCTTGCGCCCCGTCTCAGTCGAGCCCGTAAACGAAATCTTGGCGACATCCGGGTGGGAGGTCAGCTTTCCCCCGAGATCGTTCAAGTCGGTGATCACGTTCACCACCCCGGGCGGAAATATAGCCGCCATCAATTCGCCCAACCTCAACGTCGTGAGGGGCGTCGTCGGTGCCGGCTTGATCACCAGCGTGTTGCCGGCCAGCAATGCAAAAGGCAGCTTAAAGCCAAGCACCAGGACCGGGAAATTCCAAGGAATGATTGCCCCTACCACCCCGAGCGGGCGCCGATGCTGCTCCACGCGCCGCGTATCGCTGTCTTCGATCAGCTTAACGGGCAGGTCGTGGCTGGCGAGTTGGCGGATGAACGCGACGGAGTAACCGATTTCCGCTTCAGCCTCCGGCAGCGGCTTACCTTGTTCCTGGGTCAGAAGCCGCGCCAATGCCGGCGCTTGCTCCTCGATCGCATCCGCGAACTGCCGAATCGCCGCCCGGCGCTCGATGATCGGCTTGGCGGCCCAGGATGGAAACGCCGCCTTGGCAGCGGCCACCGCCTGGTCGAGTTGGGCCGCCGACGCCCGTGGGCATCGGGCAAAAACCTGTTCGGTTGCAGGATTGATCACCTCAAGCTCGTCGACACCGTCGACTAGCTGTCCGTTGATGAGTAACCTGAAGTCTGACATTGGTTCGATCCTTATCCTTTTTGCGACCGGATTGAAGCGGGCCTCAAAAGGTCCACCACCTGCCGCCATATCATTTCGATTGCGTAATCCTGTGTTCTGTTCGGAGCCCAGCAACTGTGGTGGCCGTAGGGCAAACGCACAGGAAGGTGGTTCATGGCGACGGGCTCGGCCGTGAGCCCAGAAGACGACCAAATCTGAATTTCCTTAGTTTGGCAGCGGAACCTCAGGTGGCGATGCCGCGCCAGCGACCCGGCAAACGAGCATTGTTGCGTTGTAGCTAAGGTCGACCACAAAGGCCGATCACGTCGGCTCCGTGCACGAAGTTCATCGCATCTCCGGCGCCGCCATACCCCAGAGCGAAACCGACCCGAACGGGAACTCAATTTATTGATCGTTCGACCAGCAGGACGTGTTGGGCCTATGCAACCAGAGCGCCACGGAGGCCGCAAATATTGAGTTTGGATGCATCGCATCAGGCGTTCTTATAGCTTGTCATCCATTCGGCGCGGACAGTCGGAATCCCTGCGATTGTTTCCCGGCAGTAATACCCTCGTCGCGGGCGGTTGCTCGTTTATCCGCCCTCCAATCGGCTGAAGCGTGCCAGGCTATAAATTGGCCTGATGCAGTGCATCCAAACTCGCAATTTGTTTTGCCGCCGATGCCATGGTTCTAAGCGATCAGGTTTTTACCCAAAAGAACGAAAAGCCTTGTTGAACGCAGGCAGATCGCTCCGATGAAGCGCGCTGGCTAATAGGTTGGGCGCACAAATAAGCACGACCAGAGAGGTTCTTTGAATGCCTGGAAGATCTAAAATAAAGCAGCCGCGCATCGACATTCACTCACACGTGATGCCCCCGGCCATTTTTGGTAAGGCAGGTGCTTACGGCCCGGAATTACTATTCGAGGAAGATGGAACGATGGTGATCCGGGTCGGCGATTATCGTCTGCGAGGCGATATTGTCGGGAAGGAGGAGGAAGTTGCGACCCTCGGCCCAACTGCTTGGAAAGCGAAGCAGATTCAGGCAATTGGCGATCCGGTCAAGAGAGTGGAAGAATTGGATGCTCTCGACATCGACATAATGGGCGTCACCATCCCGCCACTTTTTTATTTATATAATATCGAGCGTGATATCGCTGTCGACTTCGTGAGGGTGGGCAACGCGGCTCTGGCCGACTATTGCGACACTGCGCCAAAGCGACTCTTCTTCATGGCCTCCTTGCCGATGCAGGATGTCGGGGCTGCCATCGAGGAGGTGCGCCGCAGCGCGGCGCGCGGCGCGCGCGGCGTCTTTATTGGCGGTCGCGACCTCGCTGGCAAGCAACTGTACAGCGAAGAACTGTGGCCGCTTTATTCGGAGATCGAAAGGCGCGATCTGCCGATATTCATCCACCCGTATCCGATCGAGATCACGACGGGGAAGGCGCCGGATCACTATACACCTCTAATCCTCGACTATCCGTTTGAGTGTACCAAGGCTGTCAATAACATCGTGCTGGGCGGAGTGCTCGATGCGTTTCCGAACCTCAAATTCTATGTCAGTCACGGCGGTGGCTTCATCCCCTATCAGTTCGGGCGGATCGAAACATTCGCAACCCTCAACAAACATGTTAAATGCAAGAAGTCGCCCCGTGAGTATCTGAAGAACTTCTATTTCGACACGCTGATTCATGAAATCGACGCCCGGAAATATCTGGTTGAATGGATGGGCGCCGACAATCTAGTGGTCGGATCCAATTATGGTGGCATGGATTCCGTCGATGGCTTCGCCTATGTCGACGAACTCGGCCTGGATGAGGTCTCGGCACAAAAAATCGAAGGACATAACGCCCGCAAGCTATTCAAACTTGATGATCATCTTGCATGAAAGCGCAATCGAATAGAGAAGCGAGCGAATTTTCATGGCATCTCTGATCGACGAACTCTCCTATATCGTCTTCGACACCGTCGATATCGAAGCCTGGCGGCGTTTCGCCAGCGACGTCCTGGGGTTCGAAGTGGCGGGGGACGCCGCCACGCTGAGGCTGCGAATGGACGGACGTCCGTTTCGCTGCCTTGTGCAGCAAGGTGAAACCGAAAGCTTGCCTATTGTTGGTTGGCGGATTTCAGATGCATCGACGCTTAAAATCCTGCTGTCGCGCCTGTCCGATGCGGACATGTGTGTCGAGGACCTCGACGCTTCGGATCTAGCGACAAGGCAAGTGGATGGTGGCATCCGCTTTCGCTGCCACAATGGCATACAGCATGAAATTGTTTACGGCCCGGCGCAGTGTGAAAGTTTCACACCTATGGGTGACGTCAGCGGCTTCATAACTTCGCTGGGCGGCATGGGGCATGTGGTCTGGTCCACACCTGATATGGAGCAGATGGATCGGCTGATGCTCGATATCTTCGCCATGACTCTGAGAGAAGACATTTCGACCCCGGCCGGCCAAGGCCACTTTTACGGCTGCAACCCGCGACACCACAGCATGGCGGTTTTTTCCGCTCCCGTGCTTAGCCTGCAGCATATCATGGTCGAGATGAATGAAATCGACGATGTCGGTCGAGCAATGGATCGTGTAAGCGACCTCGAATATGAGATGCTCCAGCCGCTCGGCCGTCACCGCACCGACCATATGCTCTCCTTCTATGTGAAGACGCCGAACGGTTTCGGCATGGAAATCGGATGCGGCGGTGTCCTTTGCGATGACAACTGGTCCGAGGTTCGCAGTGCCAATCGACGGCGTCCCTGGGGGCATGGCGCCGCCATGCATACGCATCGCAAGAAATTTCCCGCTCCGGCGGCAGCGGGAAATGGCGGATAATGGTTTGTCCCGTCTATTCTCATGCCGGCTCCAGTAGAGCGCGGCATACGTCACTCTCTCTCGAGTTTAATTCGGTAGGTAACGGTTATGAACGACGAGACGGTTGAAACGATCCGCCGCGCGATGGATGCGCAACTGAACCGTGATCAATATCCCGACGATTTCCCGCCACTGCCGGATGTCCCAACCGCGCGGTACCATGATCGCGGCTTCGCTGAAGCCGAGATGTGGCATATGTGGAAAAAGACATGGTTGATGGTGGGAGTTGGGAGCGAACTCGAGGAACCCGGCTCCTATATTCTTTTCGAGCAGCTCGACCTGTCCGTCATTGTCCGGCGGGGCAAGGACGGGAGCATCGGCGCTTTCCACAATATCTGTACCCACAGGGGCGCGGCTCTCATTAGCGAACCCCGGGGCAGGCTCGGACGTTTTGTCTGCCCTTATCACTCATGGTCTTACGGGCTCGATGGGCAGCTGCTTGCCGCTCCCGAGGCTCACGAATTCGCCTGCTTGGACAAATCAAAGAGAGGGTTGATGCCCGTCCGCTGCGAAACGTGGCGCGGCCTTATCTTCATCAATCTCGATCCGGACGCAGAACCCCTGGGCGAGTTCCTGGCCCCTGCACTCGCTTACACCAAGGGCTTCCCGCTTGAGGGCCTGGTGCTTCAAGACCATTTTTCCATGGAGTTTGATTGCAACTGGAAGCTTGCTTATCACAATTTCTCCGAGGCCTATCATACCAGAGCGGTTCACTCCCAAACTCTGTCGCAGTTTATCGACCAACGGAGCTGGCTGGCCCATTTGCTGCAGAATGGCCATGCCTGGATCGCTGTGAATCGCAAGAGCAGTGACTCCATATACGTCAGCGACGCACCCGCGCCCGAGGGCATCGACGAAATCTACCGAGCGTTCGGACTCAGCCAGGTCATTTTCCCTAACAGCTTTGCGGCGTTGGATCCGAGCGGCTTCGCGTTTCAAAGCTTCTGGCCCGTCGGCCCTGGAAAATGCCGCATGGACGTTCGCCTAGTGGGCTGGGAACCCAAAAGCACGCGGCCCGCTTATTGGGCTGCGATGCGGCAGACCATGGAAAAAATCCTCGCTGAAGACGCCCAGATCTTCACCCAGCTCCAGCGCAATATCAAAAGCGGCTTCTTGAAGCGCATCCTGTTCGGATATCTTGAGCGGACGCTTTACTGGTTCGAGGAGGAACTCGACCGACGGATCGGAATCGAAAATATCTCGCCCGAGATGCGGATCGTGAAGACTCTCGAAGGCCCCAGCGAAAGCTAGTGGCTGCAGAAATCGGCACCGCGCGATAGCGAATTTTGGCCGAAGCGCTCGACCCATTCCCTGCTGTTGGACTGGAGAACAAACCTTGATGGATCGTTATGCGACCAGCGGAACGGTGTTCGGGACCGGCTCCGACAGGGGCCTTGGCAAGGCGACGGCCAAAGCATTTGCGGCCGTCTGAGCGAGGAGGAGTTCGCCTGATGCCCGTCAATCGTCGTTTCAAGCTCGTTCGCCGTCCGCAGGGCATGCCGGTTCCCGAGGACTTCAGCCACGTCGAGGAGCAGACACCGGGCCTGGGCGAGGGCCAGTTTCTGCTGCGCAACCACTATGCCTCGCTCGATCCCGCCATGCGCGGGTGGATGGACGACGTGCCCTCCTATCTGCCGCCTATGCGGCTGGGCGACCCGGTGCGCGCTTCGACGGTGGGGCGGATCTCCGAGTCCCTGCATCCGGACTTCCCGGTGGGCGCCTGGGCCTCAGGCCTGAACGGGATCGAGGATTATTCACTTTGCGATGACAACGGCTTCACGACGCTCGTGGATGCCGACGCTGTGCCATCGATCACGAACTATCTCTCGTCGGTCGGCTCGGTTGGGCTGACCGCTTACTTCGCACTGCTGGACGTGGGCAAGCCTAAGGCGGGTGAGACAGTGCTGGTCACGGGTGCCGCCGGCGCCGTCGGTTCTCTCGTCGGGCAGATCGCCAAGATGCAGGGGTGCCGCACTGTCGGCATTGCTGGCGGCCCAGCCAAATGCGCGCGATTGCTTAAGGACTATGGCTATGACGCCGCCATCGACTATCGCGGCAAGTCCTACGATGAGCTGGTCGCTGCGATCCGTGAAGCCGCGCCCAATGGCGTGGACGTGCATTTCGAGAATGTCGGCGGCGATATCCTCGATGCCGGGCTGCCGTCGCTCAACGAGAAGGGCCGCGTCGTCCTGTGCGGCCTCATCAGCCAATACAACGACGCGCCGCACGGCATCCGCAACCTGTGGCAGCTGATCGTGAAGGGCGCGAAAATCGAGGGCTTTATCGTAAAGGACTATATCGCCCGCTCCGCCGAGGCGCTCGGCCCGCTTGCACAATGGGTGCGGGAGGGCAAGCTGCGCACGGACGAGCATATCGATAAGGGCATCGAGAATGCGCTGCCCGCCTTCCTGCGCCTGTTCGACGGCAGCAACCAGGGCAAGATGATCCTGCAGATCGCCGACTGACAAAAAAATGCCGGCCGCGGAAGACTAAGTGGCTGGCCGTTACACGGTGATCTTGCCGACGTCGTCCGGCTCGCCGATGCGAGCATCGCGAATATCGACTGCTGCGGCTCGTCGAGTTCGGGCATGCCGCCCTCGCGGCGCTGTGGCCGGATGCGGAATCAATATGAAATGAAAGGATGGCCGGATGGATTTCTCATTGTCGGCTCGCGAGCGCGGCTATCAAGCGGGGGTCCGCGGTTTCATGCAGGCTGAGGTCCGCCCTCGGGCCGCGGAATACGCGGCAGAGCTCGATACAGGCGATCGCTGGGCACCGCTCCAGACGATTGAGGCGCTCAAGGGGAAAGCCAAGGCTGCCGGGTTGTGGAATCTGTTCATGCCACCCGCCAGCACGAATGCGCATGTCGACGACAGCTTCGAATTCACCGGCGAGCGGCTAAGCAATCGCGAATACGCGCTTTGCGCCGAGGAGATGGGCCGTATCCACTGGGCGTCGGAAGTCTTCAACTGCTCGGCGCCCGACACCGGCAACATGGAAGTCCTCCTCCGCTACGGCACGCGGGCGCAGAAGGACGCGTGGCTGCGGCCGCTTATGGATGGAGAAATCCGCTCGGCCTTCCTCATGACCGAGCCGGACGTCGCCTCGTCCGACGCGACCAATATCCAGACTTCGATCCGTCGTGACGGCGACAGCTATGTGATCAACGGGCGCAAATGGTGGTCGTCCGGCGCAGGCGATCCGCGCTGCAAAATCGCGATCCTGATGGGTAAATCCGATCCCGACGCCGAGCGGCACAAGCAACAAAGCATGATCCTGGTGCCGCTCGATGCGACGGGCGTCACGATCAAGCGCACCCTGCCGGTCTTCGGCTATGACGACGCCCCGCACGGCCACGCGGAGATCCTGCTTGAGGAGGTTCACGTGCCCGCCGACAATCTTCTGTTGGGCGAGGGCAGGGGCTTCGAGATCGCGCAGGGCCGTCTCGGGCCTGGGCGCATCCATCACTGCATGCGCACGATCGGTGCCGCCGAGGAGGCGCTCGAGGCGATGACGCGGCGTTTGCTTTCGCGCACCGCCTTCGGCAAGCCGATCGCCGAGCATTCGCTCTGGGAAGAGCGCATAGCGCGGGCGCGTATCGACATCGAGATGACCCGCCTGCTTTGTCTCAAGGCCGCCGACATGATGGACCGTGCCGGCAACAAGGCGGCGAAGAATGAGATCGCGATGATCAAGGTTCAGGCGCCGCACATGGCATTGCGGATCGCCGACGATGCCATCCAGGCCCATGGAGCGGCGGGCGTGTCGGCAGACTTCGCCCTCGCCGAGATGTGGGCAGGCCTGCGGACGATGCGGCTGGTCGACGGACCGGATGAGGTGCATGCGCGTTCGATCGCTCGTGCGGAACTGGCGCGCTATCGGGACGGTGTCCGGTGAGCGATCTGAACGATGTCGTGCTGGATCAATGGATGCGCGCAGTTATCCCGGACTTTGCGGGAATTGATGCGCTTACCAAGTTCCCGGGTGGTCAGTCCAATCCAACCTACAAGGTGATGAGCGGCAAGGAGTCCTACGTTCTGCGGCGCAAGCCCTTCGGCTCTACATTACCGTCAGCCCATGCGGTGGATCGCGAATTTCGGTTGCTTAATGCGCTCCATCCCACGGGCTTTCCGGTACCGCGCCCGATCGCGATCTGCACAGATGCGCAGGTCCTTGGATCGATTTTCTACCTCATGGAAACCGTTGACGGTCGCAGCTTTTCGGATGGGACCTTACCCAACCTTCCGGCGTCCGAACGCCGTGCGCACTATGAGGTCATGGTCGACGCGATGGCGGCGCTTCATAGCATCGACCACCAAACGATCGGCTTGAGCGATTTTGGACCGCCCAGAAATTACGTCGCGCGACAGGTCGAGCGCTGGACCAGGCAGTACCACGCTTCTCAGACCGATGACATTCCCGAAGTAGACGCCCTCATCGAGTGGCTCCCACGCACGGTGCCGGAGCAGACCCGCACCTGTGTGATTCACGGCGATTACCGGATCGACAACCTTATCTATGCCCCCGCAGGTGCGAGCATTCGCGCAGTGATCGACTGGGAGCTCGCCACCATCGGCGATCCCCTGGCGGATTTTGCCTATTTCGCGATGCACTGGGTGATGCCACGTGACGGCCGCGCAGGCTTGGCCGGGGTGGACCTGGACGCACAAGCACTACCAACGCTCGGCGAAATAACGCAGCGTTATTGCGCCGCGACTGGGCGCGACGCGCTTCCCGATCTGCACTGGTACTTCGCCTACAATCTCTTTCGATTGGTCGGCATCGTGCAGGGGATTAAAAAGCGGTTCGCCGAGGGCAACGCGTCGAGCCAACAGGCGGAGGCGATGGCCGAGACGGTCTTGCCGCTCGCCCGCCTCGCCTGGACCGAAGCGCGCCACGCCGGCGCACGGCCATAGGAGAGCGATGCATGGGATTGTTCGATCTGACCGGCAAGGTCGCAATCATCACCGGCTCATCGCGCGGGATTGGGCGCGCGATCACCGAGGCCTATGCGGCTGCGGGCGCCAAGGTGGTGGTCTCGAGCCGCAAGCAGCCCGCCTGCGATCAAGTTGCCGCCGCGATCAACGAGCGCCACGGCGAGGAACAGGCCGTCGCGATCGCGGCCAGCATCTCGGACAAGACCGCCCTGGAGGCGCTGGTTACCGAGACCCGTCGGCGTCTCGGGAAGATCGACATCCTCGTGTGCAATGCCGCCTCGAACCCCTATTACGGCCCGATGGCCGGGATCAGCGACGACCAGTTCCGCAAGATCTTCGACAATAATGTGCTGGCCAATCACTGGCTCGTGCAGTTGGTCGCGCCCGAGATGATCGAACGCAAAGACGGTGCGATCATCATCGTCTCCTCGATCGGTGGGTTGATCGGTTCCGACGTGATCGGCGCCTATAACATCTCCAAGGCGGCCGACTTCCAACTGGTCCGCAATCTCGCGATCGAGTTCGGTCCGCACAATGTCCGTGTCAACGCGATTGCGCCGGGTGTTATCCGTACCGACTTCGCGCGCGCCTTGTGGGAGGATCCCAGGGCGGAGGCGGCACTGAAGCGCGCTGCACCGATGGGCCGCATCGGCGAACCTCAGGAGATCGCCGGCGCCGCCGTGTTCCTCGCCTCCAAGGCGGGCGCTTACGTTACCGGGCAGCGCATCGTCATCGACGGTGGCATGACCATCAAGGGTGGGCTGTGAGCGCACGATTCGCAGGCGAACTGCCGCGACAGTAGGCTCGGGATATCTTCCGAACGGCGCTCATGCATCGCGGCCGATGAGCTCAGCTCTAGGAATATAAATCGCATCTATGCAGCGCATACCGCGATTCAATTAGTAAGAAATGTAGTCGCCGCGTAATGTGCGGGCCGCAAGTCAAAGGCAATATCGTATGAACTGTTCCTTCTTCCTTTCCTTTGCGGCTTGCCGTACGCGGTAGCAATGATAAAGGGAGCGATGTAATTCCTGCTCCCCGTATAGGCGACAGACCATGAGAGATGTTTGGATATTAGGAGCGGTGGGTCGCACCGGGACTGTGATTGCGACAAGCTTGGCGGCTGCCGGCGTCCCTGTGGTCCTTGTGGGGCGAGATAGGCCCAACCTACAACATTTGGCTGATAAGATCGGCGGAAGCTCGCGCGTTTTTGTAGCCGCATCTCTAAAGGAAATTGAGGCCGAACTGCGCAGGGTTGGCCCGGTCGTGGTCGTCAATCTTATCGGGCCGTTCGCTGCAACGGCGGTACCGATAATAAACGCCTGCGTCCCCGGCAGCGGATATTTGGATCTTTCGAATGAGCGCTCCGCCACCGCGGAGGTTCTCGATCTGGATAAAACCGCCAAGGAAACTGGCTGCTGCCTCGTCAGCGGCGCGGGCTGGGGGGTGCTCGCAGCCGAGAGCGTGGTTCTCAAGCTCTGCAAGGACCTACCGGCCGTCGCGCGGGTGAGGGTCGATCTCGCTCCATTTGTCGTCACTACCGGCAGGGTCGGCGAAACGTTTGCCGCCACCATCATCGATGCAATGTCAGTTGGTGCGCATATTTACAAAGGTGGTCAGCTGACTCGCGTGGGCCTCGGAAGCTATGGCGAAACCTTGATCGCGCCGGACGGCTCGAAAATCCGTACCGGCGCTGCTTCCAGTGGCGACCTGGAGGTCGCCCGCCGAGCGAGCGGTGCGAGCTTTGCGGTCGCTGGCTCCATAATGGCGCCAACCGCGCCGCTCGCGCGTGCGATGATGTCCGCGATTTTGCTTCTGTTCAAATTTCGCAGTGTGCGTGAATTCGCGAAACGGTACATGGCTAACATGGTCATGCCGCCTTCTAGGAAAACGCCCAAACCATCCTGGGCTCACGCCAGGGTGGAGTGGGCGGATGGGAGGGTCCGGGATGCTTGGCTGCGAGCCGGCGAGGGCATGGCGTTCACGTCTGGGGTGGCAGCTGAGGTTGCTCTCCGGCTTTCGCGGGGTGAGGGACGGCCGGGGGCCTTCACGCCGGGCCAGCTTTTTGGGCCGGAACTGGCTGAAGCTGTGGGGGCGAAATTCTTCGTCAGTGAGGGCTAAGTCCGGGCGCTGATCGACCGACGCCGAGATAAACATTACCACCGGCGGCAGCGAGGCCATGATGGTCGAGGAGCAGCTTAAGGCGGCGCAGCTTCATGTGATCAACGAGGCGAGATAGAGATGGATCCGTTCCCTCGCGAATGGGCTGCGCCGGAGCGCTATAATTTTGCACGCGACGTCGTTGCCAAGCTGGCAGGCACGCGCCCAGACGATCGGGCGATGCTATGGGTGGGCCCGGACTGCGAAACGCATGATCGCAGCTTCGCCGAGCTCGACACCGCTGCGGCGCGGGCCGCAGCGGTCCTAACTAGCGCCGGCGTTCGCCGCGGCGATGTCGTGCTGCTGCTGATGTCGCGCGAGGCCACCGAGCCTTTTGTCGAGGAGAATTCGCACTACGGAAAAC